>JAQTOX010000166.1 GCA_028713055.1 Methylococcales bacterium
GCGTTGCAGATAATGTATTTTTGTTCGGAGGGTGTATTTAAAACAGTGTTCCATTTAATACCTGTTGGAAACGCCGCGCCACCACGACCACGCAACCCTGAATCGGTAACGTGTTTAACGATGTCAGCTTGCGAATAGCTCAACGCATTTTTCAAACCACGATAACCGTCATGAGCAACGTAATCTTCGACGCTCACGGGGTTAGTAATCCCAACTCGTGCAAACGTTAAACGTTGTTGTTTTTTGAGATAAGAGATTTCTTCGGTTAAACCTAAATTCAGCGCGTGTGAACCACCGTTTAAAAAATCTGCATCGAACAAACTGGCAACATCGCTTGTTTTTACTGCGCCGTAAGCGATACGACCTTTGTCAGTTGCCACTTCAACCATTGGTTCAAGCCAATACATTCCGCGCGAACCGTTACGAACTAAGTTGATTTCAACACCGCGTTTTTGCGCTTCTTGTGCGATAGCGTCGGCGACACGATTTGCACCTAGTGAAACGGCACTTGAATCGCAAGGCACATAAACTGTGATACTCATGCTGATTGCTCCGTCAAAATTTCGTTAAATGTTTCTGCTGTGACGCGACCATAAACCTCATTATCAATTTGAATCGCAGGCGAACAAGCGCAATTTCCTAAACAATAAACTGCTTCAAGCGAATATTTCCCATCTTCAGTTGTTTCGTGATAATCAATGCCTAATTTTGTTTTGACATGACTTTCTAATGCTTTGCCGCCCATCGCTGAACACGATTCAGCGCGGCAAACGCGCACAGTATGTTTGCCTGCTGGGGTATCACGAAAATAATGGTAAAAACTAATTACGCCATGCACTTCGGCGCGAGAAAGATTTAACGCTTTCGCAATCGTTGGGACGCTTTCAGGTGGGACATAACTCAGCGCATTTTGTACGCTATGTAAAATTGGTAAGAGTGCGCCTGGTTTATCTTTGAGACCTTCGACTATCGTTTGCACGGTCTGCATCATAGTTTGTTCTGTCATATTCACTCGCTCTTCGGCTTCTGTTCAAGGGCATTTAATAAAAAATCGGCGATAGAATAGCACAGTTGTAACACTATAAAAATACTACGTTTAACGTGGAATTATGCGGGGTATCGTGGTTTTTGTGGTGACATTTAAAGGGACTATTTTAAAAAATCCTAAGCGGACTAACATGAGTACCCGTCCGCTTAGAATTGATACTAGATCAACTAATTCCACTTCATCACAGGCACTGAAGAAATCGAATTTTTCGGCGAACCATCAATCAATTTATCGCTGTAAGCCAGATAAACCAGCACATTACGTTTTTTGTCATAGAAACGAACCACTTGTAGTTTTTTCAGCAACAGTGAGCGACTTTCTTTAAAAACCGTATCGCCATTTTTCAAATTCCCCAACTTTGCCACATCAATTGCGCCAACTTGACGACACGCAATAGACGCTTCAGATGGGTCTTCCGCCAAACCAACAGCACCTTTTAAACCACCAGTTTTGGCTTTTGAGACATGGCATGAAACACCAGCAACATCAGGATCGTCGAAAGCTTCAATGACAATTTTGCTATTTGGACTGAGAAGATTAAATGTCGTCGAAACTTCACCAATTTCTTCCGCTACTGCTGCAAATGAAAACGTTGCCAGTAATCCAACGGCTAACATTCTTACGAATTTTTTCATAAAAACAAACTAATCGGTTTGAATAAATCGTTAATTGTACGACCAGTCGCATTTTCACCAATCGCGTGCATTTTCCATTCGCCATTGTATCGATACAATTTAGCCATAATTTGTGCGGTATGTGCGCCTTGTGAAGTCAGCGTATAACGCGCGATTTCATTCTGATTATTACCATCGAGTAAGCGACAATACGCATTTTCAACAGCATCAAATGTTTGTCCAGTAAATGAATTTACCGTAAAGACCAATGCCGTGACGTTTTCAGGCACCCGACTTAAATCGACTACAATTTGTTCATCGTCGCCATCGCCTTTGCCGGTGCGATTGTCACCACTATGGATGATGCTGCCGTCTTTACTTTTAAGTTGCCCAAAGAAAATCGCGTCAACAGGCTTATCACCCGAAAACATAATGCACGACGCATCCAAATCAATCGAATTTTCACCATCGCTGACTTTAAATAAGCCGCTCAATAAACCTTTTTTCTCACCCGATTGTTTTGCATCCCAACCCAAACCCATGACAACTTTCGTCAATGAGCCGCCGGCTTCTTTTTCGAGCGAAATTTTTTGCCCTTTTTCGAGGTTAATAGCCATTTTTAATCCTAAACACTTACGCCAAAAGAAGTCGCTAGCGGAGCCAATCCACCCATAAAACCTTGTCCTACTGCACGAAATTTCCAATCGCCACTGCTGCGATACAATTCACCAAAAATCATCGCTGTTTCAGTCGAAGCATCTTCGCTTAAATCATAACGTGCTAATTCTACACCGCCGTCTTCATTAATAACGCGAATGTAGGCATTTCTAACTTGACCAAAGTTTTGTTTGCGAGTTTCGCCTTCGTGAATTGTGACGCAAAAAGTAATTCTGTCCACATCGGCAGGAACTTTCGATAATTCAACTTTTACGGTTTCGTCATCGCCTTCACCCGCACCAGTTTTGTTATCGCCCGCATGTTGAACTGCACCGTCAGCGACGCTTTTATTGTTGTAAAAACAAAAGTCACTATCGTTACGCACTTTGCCATCCGTTTTGAGTAAAAAAGCGTTGGCATCTAAGTCAAATGCTGCGCCGTCGGTCGAACGTTCTGCCCAACCTAATCCAACTACGATTTTGTTAAGGTTTGGGGCTTCTTTACTTAAATTAACGTTGCCGCCTTTGCTTAATGAAACTGTCATTTTGTACGCTCCAAAATTTGTTATTGTTTAAAATTGAAAAACGCTTTCGCGCCGGTATTATTATGCGGATGATAAGAATGAAAACAAGGTGGACGATAAAATATCAGAATACAATCCTTACGGGTTAAATCTCACAAACGAATAATACACAAAACAAAAAACTGTTTTATAACGGTTTTTAATTTGACATTTTAGCCAAAATCGTTAAATTTACGCGCTTAGAGCGGCTTGCGTGCGAACGTTTCACCCTCTAAAACTAACGTTAGTCGTCAAACATAATTACTGTTCTGTCATGTAACAGAATATCAGGAGAACTCAATGAAGAAATCTTTAAAAAGTTTGTTGCTCACATCAAGCATTGCTATGTTGTTAGCAGTACCAGCCATTTCATCAGCTAACGCTGATTTGGAAAAATTAACTCAAAACCCTGCTAACTGGGCAACGTGGGGCGGGGATTATGCTGGCACACGTTTCAGTAAATTAAATCAAATTACGACAGACAACGTTAAAACACTGCAACCTGCGTGGTCTTTTTCAACTGGCGTTTTGCGTGGTCACGAAGGTGGGCCTTTAGCAATTAACGGTGTTTTATATATTCATACACCATTTCCAAACACGGTTTATGCAATTGACCAAACAACACAATCTGTTATTTGGGAATTTACACCGAGCCAAGACGCTGACGTAACCATTCCTGTTATGTGCTGCGATACTGTAAACCGTGGTTTGGCTTATGGCGATGGCAAAATTTTCTTACAACAATCTGATACCGTTTTAACAGCGTTAGATGCAAAAACTGGTAAACGTGTTTGGAGCGTACAAAACGGCGATCCAAAATTGGGCATGACTAACACTCAAGCACCTATCGTTGTTAAAGATAAAGTTATCACAGGTATTTCAGGTGGTGAATTTGGTGTGCGTGGTTTCTTAGCGGCGTATGACATCAACACTGGCAAGTTAGCTTGGAAAGGCTACAGTATGGGTCCAGACAAAGACACCATCATTAACCCGAAAAAAACCACAGCATGGAAAGACGGTAGCGTTCAACCTGTTGGCGAAAACTCAAGCACAAGCACATGGCAAGGCGACCAATGGAAAATTGGTGGCGGTACAACATGGGGCTGGTATTCTTATGATCCAAAATTGAACTTGATTTACTACGGATCAGGCAACCCTTCAACTTGGAACCCAGTACAACGTCC
>JAQTOX010000052.1 GCA_028713055.1 Methylococcales bacterium
TACAAATTTTTCTTACCCCATCTGCAAGGTCATCTAACATTTTATCCACATTTTCAACGTCCCAACTATATTGTCGTTGGTAATACGGAATGTAATAAGCAACTCCAGAGGAATTAAAAAAATTGAACAATGACTCGCTTTTACTTGTGAACATGACAAAACGCCTTTGTTTAGTTAATTTGTTCGAATGCTCGCCAAAAATCGCAAATTTTGGCATGGGTAATTGTTTGACAACTTCGATCGATTTTAAAGCATTTCATAAAACTGTGTTCATGGGTTTTTGGTATATACTCAAAAAGTGCATTTTTGGCGAAAATACGATGAACATGACAACAGCAAAACTTTTTTAAACAGGTGATTTGATGCAGAAAAAAATTTACCTAGATTATGCCGCAACAACACCAACTGCCCCTGAAGTTCTAGTTGCGATGAATAAATCGTTAAACGATACTTTTGCGAATCCCGCTTCAACACAGCATTTTTTTGGAGAGCAAGCAAATCAACAAATCGAAACATCACGTGAGCAAATCTCGGCTGTGTTCAATGCTAAATCGCCTGATTTTATTTTTACGTCTGGTGCAACTGAATCAAATAATTTAGTGTTAAAAAGTGTTGCACAGCGTTTTCAATTGCACGGCAAGCATATTATTACTAGTGCAACAGAACATAAATGTGTGCTGGATACCTGCAAATTTTTAGAATCTCAAGGTTTTAAGATTACTTATTTAAAACCCAATGCTGACGGATTGATTGATTTAAATAAACTAGCTGACAGCATTACGGAAGAAACCATTTTAATCTCGATTATGCACGTGAATAATGAAACGGGTGTAATTCAAAACATCGAAAAAATTGCTGAAATAGCCGCAGAACAAGGTATTTTTTTCATGTCGATGCCGCGCAAAGTGTCGGTAAACTTCACATTGATTTGAGTCAAACACCGATTAGTTTTTTATCTTTTTCAGCGCATAAATTTTATGGTGTAAAAGGCATCGGCGGTCTGTATTTGCGAAATCGTGCAAAATTAAAACTTGCACCACAATTGCACGGCGGCGGTCAGGAATATGGTTTGCGTTCTGGAACATTACCGACGCACGAAATCGTGGCAATGGCAACCGCGTTAAATTTAGCAACTCAAAACCGAACCACCGATTATGAACATGCTCAACATTTGAAAAACCAGTTGTTAGAAATCGTCAGTCCATTAGGCGTAACGTTGAATGGTTCACAAAATTCTGTATTGCCGAATATCGTCAATTTGAGTTTTGACAATGTCAGTGCGGATGCACTAATTGTTGCGTTAAGAAATGATGTGGCAATTGCGTCTGGAAGTGCGTGCAATTCGGGTGCAATCGAGGCTTCACATGTTTTGCGGGCAATGGGAATCGAAAGCGACCGACTTTATGGCGCAGTGCGTTTGAGTTTTGGGCGTTACACCACGTTGGAAAATATTAATTTTGCGGCGAAACGTTTGTGTGAGGAAGTGACGCGGCTTCGACAACTTGCTCGTTAACAATGCACATCAATCATTCCAGAAAATTCATGCGGGTCTAATTCCGCTAATTGCGAACGAACTCGTTGGCGCAAGGCTTTCGCTGGATTCAAAACATAGTTTTCATAATCTGCATGGTCGGGATTAAGAAGCAGCAATTTTGATAACGCCGTCGCTAAACGTGTCACAGCATTCACATCGCGAATATCTCCCTTCAACGGTGGACATTCGCCGAATGGAAATTCAATATGACTGACAATACGAAGTTGATGCAAGTATTCGCCAAACACATCGGCTTTAATTCCCACGCCTAATGCAGCACTTCCCGTCATAAAACGTGGAATCTCCCAACCGGCAATAATTCCATGAAAACGGTCGATTAACGCGCTATCGTGAAACATCTCAGGCAAATGGCGAATGTAATCTTGTTGGCGGGGCTGATTTTCGTATAAATCAATGTTGGCTAAAATTATCAATCCACATTCGCTGGTAATTTTGTCGTTGCCAACCGAATAATGTCCCGACTCCAAATAATCTTTAAATTTCGCATGAATATCATCCGCACCCTTGAAGTTAATGGATTGTCCTTCATCTAAAACCAACAAATCATAACGTCCCATTAAGCCAATTTCTTTGGTATTCATATTTTTGAACAATTGTGCTTGCGTCAACGCACCACCGCTATTGAGCCAAACGTAACGACTTAAATTTGAATAAATAAACGATTTCCCTGTGCCTTTTGGCGCGAGTTCCATCATATTTAAATTGTTCTGTACCAAAGGTAACAAACGCAAAATTAGGTTATTTTGTTGCAATTCGGTGTAAGCAAATGGCTCGTAACCCATCGTACGAAGCAATAAATAAATCCATTCTCGCGTGGTGAAATTTTCACGGGCTTTTATCAATTGTTCTAAACGTACTTTACCCGATTGCATCGGATTGAATTCGGTCATTTCAATCACAGTGTGTTTGCCTTCAGGTCTAACAATTAAACGTCCTGCGCCCCATTGCCCGCCTTCTAATAAAATCGGATTTTTATCGATAACCTCATTCGCTACACGCGCATTCTGTTCTTCGAGACATGGAATGTTCAATAATTTTCGATTGTTTTTAATATCAATTCGTACATCAAAACGATCTAAAAGCACTCGCAATTCGCCAGATTGCAATTCGTACTTAATGCGTTCTTTTTCGGTTTTCGCTGGTAAATGTTTACTCATAAACGCGGTGACATCTTGATAAATTTCGATGTTTGATTTGTCTGCACGTTGAAAACGGGAAATTAACCATTCTTCAACAAAACTCGGAATTGTGCGTTTATCACGAATTTTCAACGCACGTACTAAGGCTTTATCAATGACTAATTCATTGAATGTACCTCGAATTTTGTCGTCTAATTGTTCGCTATTCAAAACATATCCTCAAAATTTTGTACGCCTTTATCGTGATTCAAAAAAGATGGCGGGAAATTCACCGACAACGATTTTTTAGTAGTTTCGCGTGCGCCTGAACGTTCAAATTGCAATCCAAAATTCAACATAATTAAACCTTCTTGTTCACAATCAGCGCGGAATTTTAGCGTTACGGTGTGTGATTTTTGGGCGCGAATAATATCAATCGGTTCGCGGTTTTCGAGTTTAAACGGCAATTCCAAATTTAACCGCACCGTTTCGACTTGTACCGATGCAGTTAAACATATATCGAGTTGCCAAAATTTATCGCTCAATCGTAAACAATCACCCATAATTTCGGCTTCAACTGGCAATCTATTTGGTTCAAACGTTGGACGAACCAATTTGATAAACGGAATTAAAACTTCTTCAGGCGTTAAACCGCCGTGCGCTAAAACAGCATCGGTTAAACCCATTCGTGTTTTTGGTACGGCATAATCGTCTTTGCTATCTTGATTCACCAACACAAAATCGGCGGGCAACGTTTCGTGAGTTTTAAGTTTGAAAATACGGTCTTTCGTTTCGCCAAACGCTGCGCCAGAATAACGTCCATTCGCAACCGTCATGCCGTGGTCAGCGGTGATAAAAAATACCACGTCACGATGCGCGGCATCTTTGAGCCAACTTTGAATCGAATTTTTTAACTGTCGAACAATCGGTTTAATGTCAGCACGATGTTTTTCAAAACTGGTGGCATCGTGCAAACGTTCGTCGATTCGGTTTTCAAAAAATACGACTAAATTCGTCTGTTCCGTAATTCGTTCATTCGCGTCTTCCCAACTTTTGATTATTTTCAAAGACGTTTGATAGGTTTGTTGCAATGCCGTTTCTGAATTGTTCGACAATGAATGTGTTTGTTTACCGGTCAAAACAGCAAGTTTGCCGATTTCAGTCAGTGTCGGTAAAGGTGCAAAAAGCGTATCAGCGATAACGGTTAAATGATCAATAGTCGTTAATTCGTTGAGCAAAATATCTTGATTTAACGCCGAAAGTGCATCGATGACTGTCACGATAACTAAATAACCGCTGTCTAAATAATTTTGAATTTGTGTTGAACAAAAACGCCAATCTGATTCTGAACGCGCAATACGACTGGTTTGTGAAAGCAACCACTCGGTAAAACTCACGTTAATCGATTCGTCGAGAGGTTGCTTACTAAGAAAAGCAGTTCGTAAATAATCAAAATATCCCACGCTCCAATCTAAGGTTTCTTCAACGCTGGCATTTGGCGAAAGAGGGCGGTAATGTGAAACCGCCAAATAGTTTTCAAGTTTTTCAATAAATGACTTAGCTTTAGAGCTTTCAAAACGCTGACATGAATTCAACAAATCAGAAGTCATCAACGATGGCGATTCGTCACAAAGTGCATTCAATTCTTTCCAAACACTTTTCCAATCTGCAATCACAAATTCAGCTAACACATTTGTCTCGATTGTTTTGTGTAAAATTTTTCGCGACACGATTTTAATCATTTCAATTAAATCTGTGGGAAGCTGTTTTGCCTGAGATTCCAACAACGGAAACAAGGGAAATGCGGTAAGTAAATCTGCCGAAAAAGTTTGCGCCGGCAAGGCAAAAGTTAAAGTGTAATCGCGTGTTTTTTGCCGTAAAAAATGAAGATGTTGTTGATAAGCGAAAGTATCTAAAAACGATTCAATTGCCGTACTTTTCACTAATTCGTTTATAAACGATTCAGCATAACAGTGTGAAATGTTTAAATTCGTTAAATGTGAAATTAGTGGCGTTTTAATCGTCTCAATTGCTAACAACGCTAAAAAAATATCAGGTTGTTTTTGCAACGCCACAATAAATTTATAAAAATCATGTCCACTCACTAATTCAGCATCACAAGCCGTTAAAAATTGCGTTTCAAACGGTTGGTCATTTTCAATGGTGAAATCTGCATTTTTCAACAAACTCAATGCCACAATCCACTCGTTACTTAACCAATCGGGTAGTTGAATTTTCAAACGTTCAGCAAGCATCAAACGGGGAATGAAATGTTTTGTCGGCAAAACATCATTTATACCTTCAAGTTGAAAATGTTTGAGTAATGCTAAATGTGTTAAACGCAAGCGCAATAAGGTTGGATTTTGGGTGACTAAATGCTCGTGAACGGTTAAACGTAGGGCGTTAATTTCATCTTCTGTTTTTCCAACAATAATTGCATCTTCGGTATCAATACCAAAACAATCGACTATCACTTGAACCGACATAAATCAATCTCGATACTCGTTGAGTAATTGTTCTAACGCTTGTCGTATTTCATTTCGTGGTAATTGCATTGAATCAATTTGATGGCGCAACGTGTCAATTAACGAAGTATTTTGTAGCAGTGAAATTAGCGGCGGAATGAAAACAGGCGACGGTAAAATCGGAGCTTGCGGCGGACGTGGCGGATGATAATCGACGTGATTTTCTAAACACATTTGGCATTTACCAATATCGCCGTCATTACAGTCTTCAAAAGATTTCCCCAGCAAATTCCAGGTTAAATCGTTTGCGCTAACGGATTCGCCATTTAATAATTTGCCCACAGATTTTGCCAATGATGAGGCTTTGTCATGCGTTAAACGCAGAATTAAATCGTCTCGATATGTTGAAATTTCAGAAAGAAAACGTTGCCAACTTTGCTCAATATCAAATCGTTTTTCATTTTCAACTTTGGCAAAATCATCGAAAATTATTTTGAGTAATTCTGTTTCCGCGCCAGCCAATTCAATTAAAAATTCAGCCATTTCTTGCTGAGATTTACCCACCAAATCGAAAAATTTAACCAGCTTTTGTGCCTTCTCATGCAATTTTGGCGAATACTTTACCGCTTCCGATTGACCTTTGATAAAGTCACGCAATCGATAACAACATTGCGTTGCAAATTCTTCTCTAGTTTGACCGACTAATTCGGGCATCAACGAAAAATAATCTCCGACTTTTTCTAAAATTGCCAATTGTTTTGTCGTGAACTCAAATAATTTAATCGTTAATTTGCTGTCTTGTTCGAACGCGTCAGTTAAATTTTTGACGAAATCTGTTTCTTTGGTACTTCCCCAACGTAACCGTTTCATTTCGTGTCGAATGGCAACCGCCGCCAAAATTGCCAAATTACATGCTGGAATACCATACGGTGGCGCGACCAATTCATCCCGCAATTTACTTACCGAATAGGCATATTCACGTTTGCGAAGTAGCGTGTCGTGAATCACTTTCAAAACTGTATGAATTTTGCCATTGGTCTTATCTACTTTTTTAATGTCCCAACCTTCGGCGCAAGAAATAAATAAATCATTTGCACCTAAAACGCCATCAATTACGCCAGCCGCTTGACTACTTTCAACTTCACCCAATAAATCAGTTCGGTAAGTCGGATTATCCGCAAAATACAAAATACGCTCGACAATGCCATTGACGAGTTTGCTGCCTATGTATTTTTCATCATGTAGCAAGTTCATTCCCATTGCACGAATTGGAATTTCATTGGGGTAAGTTTGTCGCACCATGTCGCCTAAATAATGCCGAAAGTCGTGCCAACTTTTGCAGTCAATCGCATCTGCGCTACCTGCTTTTAAAATCTGACTTTTACCTGATTGCAAACCATCACGCCCAAATAGAATTTGTAAAATGGTGAGTAATTGCTGCCGATTTTTTTCCCATTTTGCAACCAATTGGCGACGTAATTCAGGCGTAATCGTAGATGATTTTTGCAGTCGTTCTAACGCCAAATAACGCCCCAATAATTCGCTCAATTTAAATTCTTTGCCTTCAATCGTGACAGATTCGGCGCGAATGCCAGCAAGTGGCAACCAAAAATAAACATTTGCTCTAGGTGTTTCTTGAATTCGCGCTTTTATCATCTCTGCATCTTCAGTATTTTTAGCGAAAACTAAAAAGACTTGTGCGCTCAACAGTAAATTATCGAGTTTGAGTATGTTGGTCATCGGTGGAAATAACAAATCGACCCGATACGAACGCACAATCCCGCATTCAGATGGCTCTAAATCATGTTCACCAATTTGTGGCAACAAATCCGTCAGCATATCAGGATATTTTTCAAAAAGTTGACGCGGCGATTGCCCTGTAAAATTTCGTAATTCCGTGGCACACAAACCTTCAACATCAACGCCTGCGTCGCCGCTTAATGTCCATTGTTCAGTCACATCATTTTTCCACAGCAAATCAGCGGCTTTTAAATACGCTAAATCATTAGTAATTTGTTCGCTGTAAGTCTTGTCGTATAAAGCAATAGTTAGAAAATTATCCGTAGATTGAAATTGTTCACCGAGTAATTGCGTGAGTAAACACAGTTTTAAAATCGCTTGTTTAGATTGAATTTCGTCTAGCGGTAATGTGGTTGGAATTTGTGCAATTGCACGACTGAAACGTTCCCAATCTGCTGCCTTTTTTTCTTTTAAATTTGATTCAAAATAATCGACCAACGCTGGCAAACGAATTAACTCGTCGTTAAATAAACCTGCTTCGTTAATTTTACTGTTTAAAAATTTGGGAGCGTTATCTTGAAAAAATGTGAGTGCTGTGCGATTAGATTGTGCCGCGTGTTCTGACAACGCAAATAAACCCGCCGCCATAATCGGGTGCAGGGGATAAACATCAAGTAAAACATCTTCTAAATGTGTACCCAATTGTGCAAACAAAGAGAGATGACGACAGTTGTCTAGGATAGTTTGTTTTCTATCTGCCGCAACAGCCAAAAGTTGTTTTCCTTTTTCTGTCCACGTTCGTTGCATTCCGAGCAAATGATAACCTTCACTTTCAGCGGCATTGAGTTCAATTTTAAATGTTTTAAAACGCCCTGAAATTTGCCCAAGTCCATGTGTGACAACTTCATTTGCACCTGTTCGGTTGGCATATTCTCGAATCCCGACATGCGTCAAACCAATGAAAATTGTATGTCCTAAATCAGGTGAACACGCGGTTTGAACGAAACTTTCGAGCAATTTTATTTCTTGTTGCGCGTTGCGATGTGAATTGCCAATCAAATCTTCTAACGCAAAACCAAATTCATCCCAAATCACAACAATGCCGCCAAAATGATGGCGTTCTGCAAGATTTTTACCTGCTTCAACGTAGGCTTCGATAAAGTTTTTGCCACCTTCGTGAGCGGGATTAAAGGTTCGACCATGAAAAATATGCGTGTACCATTTTTTGAACAACACTAACGCTTCAGGTTTATGTTGTTTTAAATTCACCAACATTTCGTGTGTCGTTAAGTAATTTTCAGCAAGTGACGATGGTAAATCAGCGTTAGCTAAATTGGGAGAATGTTTCACGATGTCTTCAAAACACGTTACGCATACATCGTATTCGGTTTTTGGCAAAATATTTTGAAGATTTAATGTCGGATGGCGTTTGAGCGCATCACATAAACCTTCCATTAACTTGTCTGGAATTGATGTGCATTCCGAACCATAAAGTGAAACGAGTAAATACGGACGCGCATCTTTATCGTCAGCGGCTAAAAAAGTATTTTTTAAATCCGTAGCTAATTGTGGTGTATTGAAATTTTTACTGATGCGGTCAAACAATTCTGCAAAACCTTTTGCGTCGCTGCCGTCACGTAATAATTGTGTGAGGACAACCGCTAAATGACTTTTGCCCGAACCGTAAGGACCATGTAAATTGATAGCACGTTGTTCTTGAGTGGCTTGCGGTAAAACGGCGCGGCAGAGATGTTTAAAGACGGTAATAGCCGATTTTGTAGGCGTGAAACACTGTATTAAATGTTGATTGCTCGAATCACGATCAAAAACGATGGCAGCAGCGGTTTGTTGCGGATTGAGTTCAATAACATCGGCTAAAAAAGTCATACGTTGTCCTAACGAGTGAGCGGAATTTTGGATGAAATCCAATAATTGAGTGCTGTATTTGGTAATTCGTGTGGCAGTAAATAGTGATTATTTTGCGAATGAAATTCATGATCTTCAGCAAATATCACAACAACGTTATAACCACCATGTCGCATACTTAATGCCGACCAAAACGCTTGTTTGTCTTGAATTGACCAATGGCGCATCCAATAATCGGGTCTGAAAATAATTAAACCTGTTAGTGGACTGTTAAAGGTTTGGCGAATGAAGTCGAAACGTGGACAATTGGCAGGAGGAGCTTTTTCATTGGGATAATTGCCGTCCCAAATCGTGTAATCAGGCAAAATTTTTTTAATCACGTGTTTTGCGTCTTCTAATACCGAAAAGTCCTTGCTCGAAAAGGCTAAATGACGGTAACGCATATTTCTTGCGTGATAATTGATGAAGACATTTTTTAGCTCAATTTCAAGCAATTCCATTTAGTTTTCCTGTTGAAATCCAAATAAAGTTTAAAGCCAAGTATCGCGTCCTTCCTGCAACAATAACAACAGCGTTTTGTCTGGCGTACATGAAGCCTCGAACGACACGGAATTTAAATTTTCTTGCTCGTTGAAATTAAAATAATCTTGCCATTGAGTCGACTGTTTCATTCGACGTAAATGTTCACGCAATTCGGGCGGTGTACAACATAAAAAATGCGAAAGTCCACTTTTTGTAAGTTCTGAAAAATCGACAGTGGGTGTACTTTTATATTTGTGAAATCGTACCATTGCGAGTGCATGGATGATGATTTCGTCGGTTAATTTTGGCGAACCCAATCGAATTGAAATGCCTTCTTCTCGAATTTTTCGTGTTTCGATTAAGCCAATTTCAGCAAGTGGACGGTCTTCAACAAACATTCGGCGCACGCTACCCAACAATGATTCCATTGTGGAATCTTTATAATCATCACCGTTATCTTGCTTGAGCATATTTTGTATTTTTTCAATGAGCGATGCTAAATTCAGCCAATCTTTAGACAAATTATCCAACGTTAAAAAGAAACTCGAATACGGTTCGCTGGCGGTTGAAAAGCACGTTGATAAATGAAATGCCCACCACGTCGCCGACTTTTCCAGTTTCGGGTCGTTTTTATAAATAGCTAAACCAAAATCCGTTAATTCCTGCTCTTTACTCGTTTTTCCATTTTTAATAATTTGAGCGGCAAGCATCCAGCCTTTAATTGTAGCCAATCTATTTTTTCCCGCTATCAGTTCAAGCCGAGCGCGACGCATATTTCCACTCGAAAAAATCTCTCTATCAGTTTTAATAATGTCGACAGCTTTGCTAATCCACCAGCGCGAAACGGGTTCGCCTTCATTACTAATCAATGCCATAAGATTGCCTATTCGAATAAAGTCATTTGAAACAAATTAGGCAGCCATCGTCATCGTCATCTTCTTCATTTGCCAAACTCGCCATTAAATTTTTAGGTTTTTGTGGTTTATTTTTAGCCAAATCAGCTTCGGCTTTTATTTCATCTTTACGTGCAAGAATTTCATCTAACGATTCACTTTCTGTCCATGTATGTGTTCTGCCCAGGTTTTTGTGATAAAGCTCAAGTTGTCGAGCTTTTTCAAATAATTCAGGATGACGTTCTGATAATCCTACCCACTCATTTTTTCGTTGATAAAAACAGAAGTAACAACCTGAACGACTACGCCATTCATAGTATTTAGGCATTCCGAGTCCGGATTCGTCGAGGATATTTTTAACATCTTCAATGCTTAGACCATCTTCTTTGAATGGGTAGCGAACAGATATATTTGGCTTCGTTGAAATGTAACCATTTCGATAACCTTCATCGGCGCGAATTGCGGCATAACTAATTACAGGGTCATCGCCGACAAAATTTTCAAAGGGTTTTAATTTTAAATTTGTCGTACACCATCTAAATTTGGCAGTGGGTAAAAAATTGCCATTCAATTTCAAGTAATAATCAAAATCGCGCCCCGCATTCAAACGCACAATTTCCTTGCCCAAATAGTCTTCCATTAGGTCAACAAATTGAAGTGTTTCGGGGAGTTCTGCGCCCGTATCGGCAAAGAAGTATTCCATTTCTGGGATTTTATCGCGCATATAAATCGCTAACGCCGCGCTGTCTTTGCCGCCTGAAATACCTAGCAGATGGCGAGTTGATTTTGATATGGTCATGCGTTATTGGGGGATGGAATGATAAATACGACTATGTTCATGCACTGCGTCAACCATCGCTTTAACGTGTTCCGGATTGATGTCGGGCAAAATACCGTGTCCCAAATTGAAAACGTGACCCGAACCGTTGCCATATTTTTGCAGAATCGTTTTTACTTTTTCTGTAATCACTTCCGGTTTCGCATACAACGCCATCGGATCTAAATTCCCTTGCAACGCTACTTTATCGCCAACTCTTGCGCGAGCTTGCCCAATATCAGTTTGCCAATCTAAGCCAAGTGCGTCGTAACCGGTTGCCGCCATATCTTCAAGCCACAAACCACCGCCTTTCGTAAATAAAATCGTTGGAATACGTTGCCCGTCGATTTCAGTTTTTAACAACGAACGAACTTGTTGAGCGTAATATAATGAAAATTCACGGTAATCATCACCGCTTAACATTCCACCCCACGTATCGAACAACATCACCGCTTGTGCGCCAGCGGCAATTTGAGCATTTAAATACGCCGCGACAGACTGCGCGATTTTGTCTAACAATTGGTGCATTAACGCCGGTTGGTCGTACATTAAACCTTTAACTTTGGCGAAATTTTTACTGCTACCGCCTTCAATCATGTAGGTTGCTAATGTCCACGGACTACCCGAAAAACCAATTAACGGTACGCTACCTTCTAAGTTCTTCCGAATTAAACGCACGGCATCCATTACATAACGTAATTCAATTTCAGGATCTGGAATTGGCAATTTTTCAATATCGGTAGCAGTACGAATCGGATTTTTAAATTTCGGGCCTTCGCCTTCCGTGAAATACAAACCCAATCCCATTGCATCTGGAATGGTCAAAATATCTGAAAATAAAATTGCGGCATCAAACGCGAACCGACGGAGCGGTTGCAATGTTACTTCGCAAGCTAATTCGGGATTGGTACAAACCGCCATAAAACTTCCTGCTTGTTCACGTACTTGGCGATATTCAGGCAGATAACGTCCCGCTTGGCGCATCATCCAAATCGGCGTGTAATCGGTAGGCTGTTTGAGCAGGGCTTTGATGAAAGTATCGTTTTTTAATGTGGTCATAGTTTTTTAGGAATTAGGGATTTAATTTTCGTGGAAAAGCGTTTGCCAATTCGGTCGGTAATGATTGTCGCGCTTTCGCAGCATCTTCCGGTTTTGCAAAACCACCATACATTAACGCAAACCTTTCTTGACCCGCGTTACTTGATTTCACAACACGAAAGTTTTTGTTTAACGCGGGATGTTTCTTCTTGAAATTCTCAATCGCCGAGCTGCTTGAAAGCGTGATCAATTGTAACGTATAACGTCCAGTAACTGGTGGTATTACAACGTCAACTTTTTCTTTTTTGGTTTCTTTTGGAACCTTTTCTTTTGTCGATTTCGGTTCAAGTTTTTTAACGGGTTCAACTTTTGGTGGCGTAACTTTTTTGACTTCCACTGGTTTTTCAACTGGTTTTATTTCAATTTTTTTAACGGGTTCAATTTTGACTTCTTTCACTTCTGGTGCAACAAGGGGAATAGCTTGAACTGTTGATTTTTCTGGTAATGGTTGAATCTTCATACCTTTTGAGGGTTCAACTTTTGGGAATGCAATTGTTGGCGTGACAGCAGGAACTATTACGGGTGGTGCAGAAACGACTGGCGCGATCGGCACAACTACCGTTGGTGTAACAATTTCGGGTTGAACAACTGGTGGCGCGGGAGGAATTGGAATAATTTCAGCAGGGGCTTCAATTTTTTCATTATTTACAACCGCTGCTTCTTGTGTAGATTGAGTCGGTTCAGCAATTTTTTCGGGTTCAACAATTGGCGAAGGATCAGGTGTTTTTTCAACAGAAATATTTTCGACGGGCGAATTTACTGGTGCAGAAACAACGCCCTTTTCAACCTCTAACTGAAACTCAGGAATAATAATGTCTTGTTCGGTTTTGATTTGAGATTCGACCGGTGCAATTGGTGCTTTTTCTGGTTGTTCAACAGGCGTTGGTACAACTTCAATCGGCAAAATTGGCACGTCTTGAACAGGTTCTTTTTTGAAATAACGCAGACCTTGATTGATAGCAATTGCCAAAATTACCAACCCTGCAAAAGCCATTAGCCATATTGTGTAATCGTTTTTATGCTCACGCGACAACTTAGTGAAATCCGCCATAATTCGAGCTGGAATACCTTTCGTGTCACGATAAATTTTATCGAGCAATTTTTCATCAATTGGTGTTGCGCTGTAAGTGCGCGGCTTCGCGGCTAAATGACGTAAAAAATAGGCACATTGGCGTTTACTTAACGTCGGAATTTCAAGCAAGTAACATAAATCTAACGCACGGTCAGTTTTGCGATGGTTGTTACGAGCTTCTGGAGTGAGCGAAAAAATTAGTTTCAGTGCAGGTTGCCCCACTGCATAGTCCATCAGCGTCGTCATCAAACCCGAAACTAATAGCCCTGCATCATCAATAATCAATACAATTTTTTTGTGTTGTTCCTGAAAACTCTGAAACGCGCTGTCCAACGATTCATACTTGTTGCGTAACATCGTTTTCGTAAGTTGCGCTTCAATGGTTTCAAAACTCAATTCCGCACTGCCTTGCACAAAACAACATTGCCATACTTCGCTATCAAGGTCATAAAGCATGTCGAGTAACAACGTCTTGCCAATACCAGATGCGCCACTAACGATTAAATGTTGTTTTAAATTAGGAATTAAATGCAGTAATAAATCGAATTTTTGCGTCCGTTCTTTTGTGATGAGCGGTAACATCTCCAACCCTTCGTTGTCGAAAGAGTCGTGATATGAAGACGTTGAAAAAATGTCGTTATCTGCCATACAGCTGCAACGTTTGCGTCAAAGACAAATTATCCACGGGCATCGGCAAAGTGGCTTTGCCAATCGTTTCGAGCAAAATCACACGAATTGCACCGTCTACATTTTTCTTATCTACCGCCATTAAATCAATAAATTGTTCAGCACTTAATTCCGTGGGTGATTTTGTGGGTAAATTGGCACGGGCAAATAATTCAATAATTCGCGCTACATCGACAGCATTTAAAAAGCCTTTACGCTGTGATAAATCAGCGGCTAAACAGGTTCCAATCGCCACCGCTTCACCGTGTAAATAACACCCGTAACCCATGCCGGTTTCAATTGCATGACCAAATGTGTGTCCTAAATTTAACGTTGCACGCACACCGCCTTCATGTTCATCTTCGGCAACAATGTCGGATTTTGTACGGCACGAATACTCAATGGCGTAAGTCAACGCGGCTTTATCACGTGCCAATAACGCATCGATATTTTTTTCTAACCAAACGAAAAAATTTTCATCTCGAATCAAACCGTATTTAATAACTTCTGCCAATCCTGCTGCAAATTGACGATTGTCTAACGTCGTCAATACATCAACATCAATAATGACGGCTTGGGGCTGATAAAACGCGCCAATCATATTTTTACCGAGTGGATGATTCACACCGGTTTTGCCACCAACAGAAGAATCGACTTGCGCTAATAACGTCGTTGGAATTTGAATAAACGGAATGCCTCGTTGATAACACGCCGCCGCAAATCCTCCCATATCGCCAATCACACCACCGCCTAACGCAATCAACGTCGCGTTACGACTAAATTTACAGGCAAGTAATTTGTCGAAAATAAGATTGAGCGATTCAAGCGTTTTATATTGTTCACCATCGGGCAAAATCACGCTTTCGACTTGATACGCACTTAAATGTTGCTGTACGTTTTGCAAATACAATGGCGCGACCGTTTCATTCGTGACAATCACAACTTGTTTTGACTTAATGTGGCGCGTTAATAAATCCGCTTGAGCAAGCAGATTTTCACCGATATAAATCGGATAACTACGTTCAGCTAACGAGACGGTTAATGTTTTCATGCGTGTCTGACGGTTTAATTTTGGGTGGCGTGATAAATATCTAAAATGTGAGTCACCACATCTTTGCTTTGCATCACACCAGTATCGATTGTGAAATCGGCACTTGCCGCATATAACGGTTGACGTTGAGCAAACAGTGTTTCGAGACGTTCACGCGGATCTTCGGTGTTCAATAACGGGCGTTGAGAATCACGGCGCGTGCGTTCAAGTAATCTATCTACGTCGCAATGCAAATACACGACAAACCCATTTTCCATCAATAATTTTCGGTTATCTTCACGCAAAATCGCTCCGCCACCTGTCGCCATCACGATACCTTTAAGTTCGGTGAGTTGCGCCAACATTTTTTGCTCACGATTACGAAAGCCTTCCTCGCCTTCAAATTCGAAAATAGTGGGAATGTCTACGCCGGTACGTTCTTCAATGGCTTTGTCACTGTCGTAAAAAGGCAGTTTCAAAAGGCGCGCAAGTTGTCGTCCAATCGTGGTTTTACCTGCACCCATTAAGCCGACTAAATAAATGTTTTCAGATTGTTTCATGTGTTCCGTATTTGTGTTTGTGAAAATTGAATCAAAGTGTTGGTTGTACTCTGAAATGTAAATTTATTGCGTTGCCCGATTGTCTTTGACAATTTTGGGTGTAACGAAAATTAACAGTTCTTTTTTGTTGTTTGTCTTTGCACTATTGGAAAAGAAATCACCAATCAGTGGTAAGTCGGAAAAAAATGGAATTTTGTTTTTTGTAAGCGACTCGCCATCTTCATAAACACCGCCTAGTACGATTGTTTCGCCATCTTCGACCAAAACTGATGTTTGAATTTCACGTTTATCCAATACTTTATTACCGTTTAAGTTGGCACTCGCCGCTTCGTTGATATTATCTTTTTTAATGACTAAATTCATCAATACTGAACCGCTTGGCGTAATTTGTGGTGTGACATTTAATGCTAAAGTCGCGTCTTTAAAAGTGACTGTAGGAACTGTGTTTGATGTTGTCCCCGCCGCTACCGCTGCAGGTAATGTCACATAAGGCACTTGAACACCTTGAACAATGTGCGCTGTGCAACGATTCATGGTCATCACTCGTGGATTAGAAATACTTTCCCCCCGTCCGTCACTTTGCAAGGCTTGAACTTCTAAATTTAAAACATAATCAGCACCTTTTGCGAGCGTCATGCCGAGTGCGCCAACTGGTGTAGCCCCTATTTTTGCGGCACCTAAATCGAACAATGAATCTTGTAATGTGCCGATTGCCCCATTTGAATCTTGAATAACATTGCCATGCGTTCCTGTACCACCGACAGCATAGCCCGTATTTCCGTTAATAACGCCTTGTTTTCCTGCACCAAATTTAACCCCTAAATTCTTAGCAAAAGTATCGTCCGCAATCACAATCCTCGACTCAATCATTACTTGCTGAACAGGGACATCTAACTTGTAAATTAGTTTTTTCACGTCATCTAATTTTTTCGCTGTATCTTTGACAATTAACGTATTGGTACGTGCATCAACAATCGCTGAACCGCGTGTTGATAACAAACGATTTTCTTCGGGGTTTATACCGCCTGCAATCTGATTCTGCATATTATTTTGTTGTGGCAAAATAGAACTCATTATAGAGCGTGGCGATTGATTCTGATTATTTTGAGAATCACTATTTGACGTGGTGGTGCTAGTTGAACTCGCACCCGTGCTACCCGTATCACTCGCGCCGCAGCTTCCAAACGCTCCCGTGTCTAATCCATTGAGCAAACTTTTAAAACTCTCGGCTTTGGCGAAATTGATTTTAA
The DNA here is from genome assembly GCA_028713055.1 of Methylococcales bacterium. Taxonomy (GTDB): domain Bacteria; phylum Pseudomonadota; class Gammaproteobacteria; order Methylococcales; family Methylomonadaceae; genus UBA10906. The sequence continues at coordinate 16,653 of JAQTOX010000052.1, forward strand.
GGTATTCCGTCACCAGTACGTCAGATTTTTCGACCACTTCTTCCATTTTTTGCTGCTTTTCTTTGTAATCTTTGATTTTATC
>JAQTOX010000167.1 GCA_028713055.1 Methylococcales bacterium
TGCAAAAGGTCCAATACGGCTGTTTGTACCAACAACAGCATTTTCAATCACGCAATTCGCTAAAATAATAACATCATCACCAATTGTGGCGTTTTTGATGGAGCAATTCGCACCAATTCTAACATTGTTGCCAAGTCGATTTTCACCTTCAAAGAGCACATTTACATCGATTTCAACGTCTTGTCCAACTTCTAACAAACCACGCAAATCAAATCGTGTCGGATCGCGCAATGTCACCCCTTGCTGCATTAATTTTTTAGCTTGTTGCAATTGATAAACACGTTCTAAATGCGCGAGTTGCACTTTATCGTTCACGCCTAAAACTTCGTCATCGGTTTGTGGTGCAGTTGTAGTAATTTCAAAACCGTCCGCAACTGCTAGCGCAATAATATCAGTCAGATAGTATTCGCCTTGGGCATTGTTATTGTCGAGTTGAGACAACCATTTTTTAAGTGCATTGCCTTGCACAGCAAAAATACCAGTGTTCACTTCAATAATCGTTTTTTCTGTGAAAGTTGCATCTTTTTCCTCGACAATTCGCAAAACTCTTCCAGAATTATCGCGCACAATTCGCCCATATCCCTTTGGATTTTCTAAATTTATCGTTAAAAGCGCGAACGTTTTCTCATTTGTTTTTGATAACAAAATTTGCAATGTTTCAGCTTTCAATAATGGAACATCGCCATACAAAATTAGTACCATTGAGTTATCGGAGATTTTGTCACTAACTTGCTGAACCGCATGACCAGTGCCTAATTGTTGCGTTTGCTGAATCCACTTCACCGGCAAATCGGTTAACGTTTTTTTAACAAGTTCCGCCCCATGACCAACAACAATATGAATCGTGTTGTTTTTTAATCCAGCACTCAAATCATAAACATGGCGCAACAACGGTTTGTGACCAATCGAGTGTAAAACCTTTGGTAATTGCGAACGCATCCGCGTCCCTTTTCCTGCAGCAAGAATAATCGTGGTGAGGTTCATTTTTTTTCCGCTAAAATAAAAACGAAAAAGCCCGATAGCGTCAGACGTTATCGGGCTTTTTCCAAGAATCGAGCGATAACTAAAATCGTTAACCGCCGCGTTTTCTAAATCTTTCGAGTGTACGTAATTGCATAATCGCTTGGAATAATTGCTTTTCAGCTGACGCATAATCCAAACGACTAGTCTTGTCAGCCAGAATTTCTTCGGCACGCTGTTTAGCTTGAATTGCAGCTGCTTCGTCGATGTCTTTTGCACGAATTGCCGTGTCTGCCAAAATCGTTACAACGTGCGGTTGAATTTCTAATAGACCACCCGAAATGAAAAATGGATAACTTTCAGTGTTGCTCACTTTGACGCGAACCTCACCGGGATTGAGCTTTGTGATTAACGGCGCGTGGCGTGGCGAAATACCAATCTCACCCAATTCAGCAGGCGCAAAAACCATTTCTGCTAAACCGGAAAAAATCTCTTTTTCCGCACTCACGATGTCTACATGCACTGTCATTGTCATGATTTGTTACCTTAAAAATTTAAAGCTAGTAGACAGCAGCCTTATGCCTGCATCGTTTTAGCTTTTTCTAACGCTTCGTCGATCGTGCCGACCATATAGAACGCCTGTTCCGGAATCGCATCGTAATCACCAGACAAAATACCTTTGAAGCCGGTAATGGTGTCTTTCAACGAAACATATTTACCGGGCGAACCAGTAAACACTTCAGCAACAAAAAACGGTTGCGACAAGAAACGCTGAATTTTACGTGCTCTTGAAACGAGCAATTTATCTTCCTCAGACAATTCGTCCATACCTAAAATTGCAATAATATCACGTAACTCTTTATAACGTTGCAATGTACCCTGAACGTTACGCGCTACATCGTAATGCTCTTGACCAATAACTAATGGATCTAATTGACGGCTCGTTGAATCGAGAGGATCAATCGCAGGATAAATACCTAATTCCGCGATTTGGCGGGATAACACAACGGTTGCGTCTAAATGTGCGAAAGTCGTTGCTGGCGAAGGATCGGTCAAATCATCCGCTGGAACGTAGACTGCTTGAATCGAGGTAATCGAACCAGTTTTTGTAGAAGTGATACGTTCTTGTAATACCCCCATTTCTTCAGCAAGTGTTGGTTGATAACCTACCGCAGAAGGCATACGACCTAACAATGCAGATACTTCCGTACCTGCCAGGGTGTAACGGTAAATGTTGTCCACGAAAAACAATACGTCGCGACCTTCATCACGAAAGTATTCAGCCATTGTTAAACCTGTCAACGCTACACGCAAACGATTCCCTGGCGGTTCATTCATTTGTCCGTAAACTAATGACACCTTATCAATAACGTTTGAATCAGTCATTTCGTGATAAAAATCGTTACCTTCACGAGTTCTTTCACCAACACCTGCAAACACGGAATAACCGCTATGTTCGATAGCAATGTTACGAATCAACTCCATCATGTTGACAGTTTTGCCTACACCTGCTCCGCCGAATAATCCGACTTTACCACCTTTGGTGAATGGACAAACTAGATCGATAACTTTGATACCCGTTTCTAACAATTCAGTTGCGGCTGCTTGCTCAGCATAGCTTGGTGCTTCACGATGAATTGCCCATTTAATTTTTTCACCAATGGGACCTTTTTCGTCAATCGGCTCGCCAAGAACATTCATAATACGTCCCAACGTTTCTTGACCCACTGGCACAGAAATCGGTGCATTCGTGTTAGTCACATTCAAACCGCGACTTAAACCGTCTGTTGTACCCATCGCAATAGTTCTAGCGACCCCATCGCCTAATTGCTGCTGTACTTCTAAAATTAAGCCCTTACTTTCAACAACTAAGGCATCATAAACTTTTGGCAATTGATCACGTGAAAATTCCACATCAACAACTGCACCAATAATTTGAACAATTTTACCGATCATAAAAATTCGTCCTCGAAACAACCCTACGCTCTAGGGAAATATTTTTCTAAAAATCTCGAAACATCCCCGTAATCTACGGGGGAACATGACGCTACTTGTTTTTCGCTAGCTTAAACAGCGGCTGCCCCAGCGACAATTTCTGAAATTTCTTGAGTAATGGCGGCTTGTCTAGCTTTGTTGTAAATTAGCTGTAATTCCTTAATCAAGTTGCCCGCATTATCGGATGCGCTTTTCATCGCGACCATTCGAGCTGCCTGCTCACAAGCATTATTTTCAACTAAGCCCTGATAAACAATCGACTCAATGTAACGTGTCAACAGGTGATCTAAAACTTCTTTTGCATCTGGCTCATAAATATAATCCCAATGCCTATTACTCAACTGTTCATCTAATTCGCTCGGTACAATTGGCAATAACTGTTCAACAGTTGGACGTTGTGTCATGGTATTTACAAACTCGTTACTAACAACGTGCAGCTCATCAATTTGACCCGCATGGTACGCATCCAACATAATTTTAATAATACCAATAGTGTCATTCAAATGAGGCGTATCACCTAATTTAGCGGTATGGCCGATAACAGTAGTTTTACTTAAACCTGCGAAAAAACCATAAGCTTTCGTGCCAATCGTACAAACATCGACTTCAAATCCTGATTTGTCCCATTGTGCCAACTGCCCTAACAATTTTCTAAACAAGTTAGAATTTAAGCCACCACATAAACCGCGATCAGAACTAACGACAATAATACCGATACGTTTCACGTCACGTTTAACTAAAAAAGAATGTTTATATTCGGGATTAGCGTGTGCGAGATGCTTGATAATCTTGCCAATCTTTCTCGAATATGGACGTGTTGCCAACATCCTTTCTTTTGTTTTACGCATCTTACTCGCCGCGACCATTTCCATAGCGCGAGTGATCTTCTGAGTATTCTTAATACTGCCGATCTTTGTGCGTATTTCTTTACCAACAGCCATAAGAAGACCTTTTTACCAACTGTGAGTTTTTACAAACGTTTCAATAGCTGAACGAATGCCCGTACTA
>JAQTOX010000053.1 GCA_028713055.1 Methylococcales bacterium
TTGGGATTTAACGTGTTCGGTAATTTCAATCATTGTGACGTTAATTACCGAAACATTGTTTTCGTTATCAAATTCGGCAAAGGCATTCACCACCACCCAAATAATGTCATCAATGTCTTTACGTTCAATACCTAGCACGCGATTTTTAACGGCTTTGTGCGTATAAATGACTTCATTAACGGGAAAATCATCGAATGCCGTGATATTGCCGTCTTCATTGACAAAATTATGTTTAAAATCGGTGGCGGTTTTACCTAATAAATCACTTTCATTTAAACCGAATAATTTTGCCGCTTGGGCGTTGCAATTGATTATGCTCGTGTCTGGTGCATGAATAATTACACCTGCATTGACTTGTTTTAGCAAAAAACGATGCTTTTTTTCACTCTGTTTAAGTGCGTCTTCGGTTTGTACTAATTCAGACATATCTGTCCAACCACCCACAATTTCTAACGGATAGCCGGTTTTTTTTTCATTAACCAATTTGGCGCGATCACGTATCCATTTCCAGTTGCCGTTTTTCATTTTAAAACGGTATTTTTGAATAATCGGTTCGCCTAATAAAGTGCGATGTAAATTAGAAATAACTTGGTCTCTGTCATCGGGATGTACGTTATCTAGCCACAAGGTAGGTGAATTAAGAAAATCGTCTGCATCGTATCCACTCAATTCGCTGATGCTGCTAGAAACAAAAGTAATTGGAAATTGATTGAAAGGATTGCGGGCATAAATCGTCAACGGAGCGGCGGAAAGCAAGTGTTCAAACCGTGAAATTTTGCTTTCTAAATGATTAACAGTGTGATGTTGCGTGTAAGTATTGAGCATGACATTTTCCCCTGGTGTGCGTGCTGTTGCGTACCATGCTAAAGAAGTTTGAAAACGAATTGAAATAGTATTATTCGATAGTGGTATGTGTAAATTCGATAATGAAAAATGCGATAAAAAAAGACTAACGAGTATTAAACAATTTGGATTTTTAATGTTATAAGTTAATCAACTTATTACCGCGCTTATCAAAACCTGTAATTAAGCTGGTAATTCATTCGGTTTAAAAGGGGAACAATATGCAAATCAAGAATCTGTTTGATTCGTCTCATCCAGTTGTTGGCGAAGCGAGTATTGAAATCAATAAACCTATCCATGATGTTTTTTCGTATGTGGGTGAACATTTTTTTGAAAATTATCCGAAGTGGGCAGTCGAAGTAGTCGGCTTTGAGCCGCTCGATAGCACAGAAGTTTTTGTCGGCGCGAAAGCAAAACAAATTCGCAAAGACAACGGTGCAAAAGTGGAGTCTGTTTTTGAAATTATCGATTATGAACCAGATTTGAAACTGGTTTTTGAAGGCATCGAAGCACCTTATCGGCACAGTTATTTGTTGGAATCGAACGAAGAAAATCAGCCTACGTATTTAACGTTTCGTTTTGAATTATTGGAACTTGATGTGTTTATGCGTCCGTTTCAAAAACTGATTCGTTCGGCAATTGAAGACGGTGCCGAAAACACCGTTGAAAACATCAAAAATCTAATCGCTGTTAAATATAACTAAAACTATTGGAATTTATTTATGCCTTTTATTGTTGAAAAAGATGGCGGCGGTCTGATTCCGCAAGTGCTTTCTGCTATTTTAGACGAATGCGTTAATGGCGTGACGCTGGCGGATCCTGATTTGGAAGATGCGCCCATTGTCTACGCAAACAAAGCCTTCGAACGTTTAACGGGTTACGGGCAGGAAGAAATCGTGGGTTTTAATTGCCGATTTCTTCAAGGTGAAGATCGTAATCAACCCGCACGGCAGCAAATCGCGGACGCTATGAAAAAACATGAATCTATTGAAGTCACGTTACGAAATTATAAGAAAGACGGCACGTTGTTTTACAATCGTTTAAAAATAACGCCATTATTCGACAGAAAAAAGCGGGTTATTTATTATCTTGGTGTGCAATACGATATAACTGAGCAAGTGAATTTGAATAACGAGATAAAAGAATTGAATGATTTGTTGCGTGCTAAATCGAGTCAATAATCTACTCATAAAACAGAAAAGGTGAGCTTGTGAGTGAAACGGGAATTACAACTAACAGCGGTTTGATTTTTAATGAGGTATTGTTCGGTTTTGCGATACTCGCCTTTTTTGTGTTGTTAGCGATTGAGAAAAAGAAACCGTATCGTATTTTTTCGCCCAAAATTGCTAAAGAGTCGTTTGTTACCAATACTACCGCTTTTTTGGTGAATAACCTAATTTTAACGGTGTTAAGAGCCTCGTCACTATTTTTAGTCGCACAACAATTTTCGTCTTACGGTTTGTTGAGTAGATTAGATGATGGTTTGATTAAAGGGATATTGGCATTCGCCTTTTTTGATTTAGCCATTTATAGTTGGCACGTTGCCAGTCACAAATATGAATGGCTGTGGCGATTTCATAAAATACATCATTGTGACAAAAGTTTTAATGTTTCCACGGGGTTTCGCTTTCATGTTTTCGATTTGTTGCTTGAGATACTTTATAAATGTGTCTTCGTTGTCGTTATTGGCGTAAATGCGTATTTGGTGCTTTCGATTGAAATTATCGAATTGTTTTTCATCTTTTTTCATCACGCGAACATTCGCGTTCCGAATGAAGATATGATTTCGCAAGTTATCATCACGCCTTCGTTGCATCGCCCACACCATTCGACATTACGCTCGGAACACGACAGTAATTACGGGATTGTGTTGGCGATTTGGGACAGGATATTTGGTACTCGAAAAGAATTAGTTCCGGAAAATATCGGGTTGGATTTGATTGAGGCAGAAAATTTTATTCAATTATTTTCGCTCGCATTTATTACGGAGCGTAGCGTCATGAAATTATTAAGCTGGCTTCCAAAAGGTAAGAAATAAGCCATGATTATCAAAACTCAAAAAGAAATTCCAAGCAGTGAAATCACTGATTCGGCTGTGTTCAAGGAACGTCGAAATCTCATTAAGACGATGTTGACAGCAGTAGCTGGTGCGAGTGTTTCAGGCGCGTGGGCAGGTGAAAATAAAATAGACTTGGCGAACTTAACAAAAGGCGATTTTTCAACTGCCGTTTTCACGCCAACGCCTGTCGAATTGGTTAAAAATTACACAAATTATTACGAGTTCACACTTAACAAAGAAGATTCGACGAAGTTAGCGCAAAAGTTTGTTGTTGATCCGTGGTCATTAGAAATTGGCGGCGAAGTTGAAAATGCGGGAACGTATCATTTAGAAGATATTTTGCATCAACAAACATTAGAAGAACGGGTTTATCGTTTTCGTTGTGTTGAAGCGTGGTCAATGGTTGTGCCGTGGGTGGGATTTTCATTGGGTAATTTATTAAAACTAGCAAAACCATTATCGACCGCAAAGTTCGTAAAATTTACTGCGATGTATCAACCCGAAACGATGCCGAATCAACGTAATCATGCCATGCTCGACTGGCCGTATGTTGAAGCATTACGTATTGATGAAGCGATGCACCCGTTGACAATGCTAGCGATAGGAATGTATGGCGACGTATTACCTAAACAAAACGGCGCACCGTTGCGTTTAGTTGTGCCGTGGAAATATGGTTTTAAATGTATTAAGGCCGTTGTGAAAATCGAATTATTAGAGAACGCGCCTTTAACGACATGGAATAAATTTGCACCTGCTGAATATGGTTTTTACGCCAATGTGAATCCAACTGTTCCGCATCCTCGTTGGAGTCAAAATAGTGAACGTGAACTTGGAAGTGGCTTTTTTACGTCACGTCGACAAACCGAATTATTCAATGGTTATGCTGAACAAGTGGCATCGCTTTATCACGACATGGATTTGCGATATTTTTTCTAATGATTCTTCGAAGTAAAACACCGTTACTGTTCACGTTAGTGAGTTGTTTAATTCCGTTGTTGTGGTTATTTGCTGATATTGCGTTAAATAATTTAGGTTCAAATCCAATTCAAGCTCTACACATTCGTTTAGGCGATTGGTCATTACGTTTTTTGTGTCTTACCTTAGCGATTACGCCGATTCAAATGGTGACAAAATGGCGCGGCATGGCAAGTTATCGTCAATTATTTGGTCTGTATGCCTTTTTATATGGGACATTGCATTTGCTGACTTATTTAGTCGTTGATAACAATTTGGAATGGTCGCTTATCGGCACAGATATTCTTGAAAGTCCGTATATTTGGTTTGGTGTATTGGCTTATGTTATCGTTTTTCTACTCGGTGTTACCACGTCAAAATGGAGTAAAAAACGATTGGGTAAAACATGGAAAAAACTCCATCGTTTCGTTTATGTCGCATCCGTCGCGGCGATTATTCATTATTTTTGGCAACTCAAAGGCAATCTCGCAGAACCGTTGTTATACCTAATTATTATTTTTTTCTTGCTCAGTTTTCGTGTTTTAACATGGGTGATGAATCGTCAGAAAAAATTGAATAAGCCTCAAAATTTGCGCTTAATGTGAATTGATTAAAATTGATTCGCTAATTTTTCACATTCCCACCCTAAACTGCGGGGTTTTAGGCGACTAAGGATAAAAAAATAATTTAAACTACTCCTTTTTTCTTTTCATAAAAATTCCATGCAAAAACTAATCAGCACCGCCGCATTATCCGACAATGTTTTAGAAAAATTACTGACGAATTTACAAGCCGCGCAACCCGATATTCAAAAAGTTGCTGCTCGATTTGTGCATTTTATTTCGGGAACATTGACCGAATCGCAACAGCCAATTTTGGAACAATTACTGACTTACGGTTCAACCAAAACTATCGACGAAATAGGCGACTGTTTATTAGTCATACCACGTTCGGGAACCATTTCGCCGTGGTCAAGCAAAGCTACTGACATCGCGCACCGTTGTGGATTAACAAACATTGAACGTATCGAACGTGGCATTGAATACTTTATTGTCAGCGCGTCGCCGTTGAACGAAAACGTTGCTCGCGTTGTGCATGACCGTATGACACAAACCGTTATTCGTGACCAAACGAATTTAGAACTTTTCGCGCATCACGAACCACAACCATTGCAACGTGTGAATGTAATTGAAAACGGACGTGACGCGCTGGTTTTAGCAAATACGGATCTAGGTTTAGCGTTGTCAGTAGACGAAATTGATTATTTAACGGACGCATTTGTGCAACTTGAACGCAATCCAACTGACGTTGAATTGATGATGTTCGCGCAGGCAAATTCAGAACACTGCCGCCACAAAATTTTTAATGCGAGTTGGACAATTGACGGAGTAGAACAAGCACAATCGCTGTTCAAAATGATTCGTCACACATCCGAAGTCAGTCCACACGGCATTTTGTCGGCGTATCACGATAATGCGTCAGTGGTTGAAAATGCTCAGACGCAAGTGTTTATTCGTAATCCACACACGGGCGAATACAGCTATACCGAAGAAGCCGCGCATTTGCTGATGAAAGTGGAAACGCATAATCATCCGACCGCGATTTCACCGTATTCTGGCGCAGCAACAGGTTCGGGTGGCGAAATTCGTGACGAAGGCGCAACAGGTCGTGGTTCAACACCGAAAGCTGGTTTAACAGGTTTTTCCGTATCGCATTTGCAAATTCCCAATTTCGCGCAACCTTGGGAACAAGCCAACGGTAAACCTGAACGTATCGCATCTGCGCTCGATATTATGATTGAAGCTCCACTCGGTGGCGCGGCGTTTAATAATGAATTCGGTCGTCCGAATTTGGCGGGCTATTTCCGTACCTTTGAACAACCCGTTTTAGGTAGCGACAACGAATTACGCGGCTATCACAAACCCATTATGATTGCGGGTGGTTTAGGAAGTATTCGCCCGATGCTGATTAACAAACAACCCATTCCAGCAGGTTCGCTCATTATTATTTTGGGTGGCCCTGCGATGTTGATTGGTTTGGGCGGTGGCGCGGCATCGTCGCAAGCCTCAGGTGAAAGCTCTGAAACGCTTGATTTTGCCAGCGTGCAACGTGAAAATCCCGAAATGGAACGTCGTTGCCAAGAAGTCATTAACCATTGCAACGCGCTCGGTGAAAATACGCCGATTGTGTCGATTCATGATATTGGTGCAGGTGGTTTATCAAATGCCGTGCCTGAAATCATCCACGATTGTGAACGTGGCGGACGCTTTGAATTACGCAACGTACAAAATGCCGATTTAGGGATGTCGCCAATGCAAATTTGGTGCAACGAAGCGCAAGAACGTTACGTTGTCGCTATCAAGCCTGAATCACTCGAATTATTTAAAGCCTTCTGCGAACGCGAACACTGTTTATATGCCGTCATCGGCGAAGCAACTGACGAAGAACATTTAAGCCTTTCAGACAATTTATTGGGCGACAAACCTGTTGATTTACCGATGTCTGTATTATTTGGCAAACCGCCCAAAATGCACCGTACTGTTGAACACGTTGCGCCAAACGTCGCGGCATTCAACACAGAAAATATCGAACTCGCCGAAGCGATTAACCGAGTGTTGGCGTTTCCAGCTGTTGCAGATAAAAGTTTCTTAATTCACATTGGCGACCGTTCTGTTACAGGTTTAGTCGCGCGAGACCAAATGGTTGGACGTTGGCAAATTCCAGTAGCCGATGTTGCAGTAACAACGTCTGGTTTTCAAGCCACAACGGGCGAAGCAATGGCAATGGGTGAACGTACACCGATTGCGGTGATTAACGCACCAGCTTCAGGACGTATGGCAATTGGTGAAGCGTTGACGAATTTAGCGGCGGCGCGAATTGATGCCGTACGAGATATTAAATTGTCAGCAAACTGGATGGCGGCGGCTGGCGTTGCAGGTGAAGATGCAGGTGAAGATGCAGCGTTATTTGATACCGTGAAAGCGGTCGGTTTAGAACTTTGCCCAGAATTAGGCATTGCAATTCCTGTCGGCAAAGATTCGCTTTCGATGAAAACTGTGTGGCGTGACGAAGCGGGTGAAAAAACCATGACTGCGCCGTTGTCACTCATTATTACGGCGTTTGCGCCCGTTTTGGATGTGACAAAAACGCTCACACCCGAATTACAAGCTGTTGAAAATAGCGTGTTGCTGTTGATTGATTTAGGTGCTGGAAAAAATCGTTTAGGCGGTTCAGTTCTCGCGCAAGTTTATAACCAACTCGGCGACAACTGCCCTGACGTGGACGATGCAAAACGTTTGAAAGCCTTTTTTGAATCGATTCAATCACTCAATCAAAACGACAAATTACTCGCTTATCACGACCGTTCAGATGGCGGTTTGCTTGCAACAGCCGCTGAAATGTTGTTCGCCAGCCGTTTAGAAGTAAATTTGAATTTAAATGGCGATGTTTTAAGCGAATTATTTAACGAAGAATTAGGCGCAGTTGTTCAAGTCAACGCCGAAGATTTAGCGGATGTTAAAACGTTATTCGCGCACAACGGATTAGTGGATTGCGTATTTGAAATCGGCACAGTCGGCACGCATGAAAATCAGCGTTTGAATATTTCAAAATCAGGCGAAATCATTTACAGCGAAACACGAGCGAATTTACAAAAAACGTGGTCAGAACTCAGCTATAGAATGCAAGCATTGCGTGATAATCCAGCTTGTGCGAAACAAGAATTTGAACAAATCGCGGATGATTCAGACCGTGGTTTGCACGCGCTTTTGACAGTTGATGTGCGCGAAGATGTTGCCGCACCATTTTTAAATTTGAGCCGTCCGAAAGTAGCGATTTTGCGTGAACAAGGCGTAAATGGTCATGTTGAAATGGCGTCGGCGTTTAATCGTGCTGGTTTTACCAGTGTCGACGTTCACATGAGCGACATTATTCACGGTCGTGTTAGCTTGCAAGATTTCAAAGGTTTAGTGGCTTGTGGTGGCTTTTCTTATGGTGACGTTTTGGGCGCGGGCGGCGGTTGGGCAAAATCGATTTTATTCAATTCGAGAGCGCGTGACGAATTCGCAGCGTTTTTTGCTCGTGAAGATACCTTTAGTTTGGGCGTGTGTAACGGTTGTCAAATGTTGTCGGGTTTGAAAGAAATTATCCCAAACGCACAACATTGGGCGCGTTTTGCACGAAATAATTCGGAACAATTTGAAGCGCGTGTCGCAATAGTAAAAGTTGAAGAATCGCCTTCGATTTTGCTCGCGGGAATGGCAGGTTCAAGAATGCCTGTTGTCGTCGCACATGGCGAAGGTCGAGCGGTGTTTTCACAAAATCTGCAAGCCGCCGTTGAAGCGAAAATGATTGCGCTGTCTTATGTGGACTCACGTGGCGTTCCAACAACCGATTTCCCTGCAAATCCAAATGGTTCACCGTTTGGTGTGACGGGTTTAACGACAACAGATGGCAAAGTCACAATTATGATGCCGCATCCTGAACGTTGTTTTAGAACGTTGCAAAATTCGTGGTCGCCAAACGATTGGGGCAATGATGGTGCGTGGTTGCGATTGTTTAGCAATGCGCGAGTTTGGGTCGGTTAAAACACAAAAAAGTGGGCGATGTTTAAAAACATCGCTCATTTTTGGTTTAGAGCGTAATTTTTTAGTTGCTGTGGTTTAAAAAACTGCCAAATGTGAGACTCCAAAATGAAACTAATTTATATCGTTGAAGATGGTCGGGGAAATAAAAAAATAGGAATGACGAGCGACATAAAACGACGAGTCACGCAACTTAGAACGGCTATTCCGAATGGAATTGTGTCGGTGATGATTTCTGATTTTATGGAAAATGCCCGTGCGGTTGAAAAACAATTACATGATGCAAATAAAGCGTACCGATTAAGCGGAGAATGGTTTAGCAAAGTGGTTGATTTTTGTGATATTGATTTTTCATATTCAACAACTGACATTGCACGAAAATCTATTTTGATGTTTCAAGACTCATTAGAACTTATCGCAACTGACAAAGAATTAACAGGTGCGACAAAATCAGTTTTATTTTTATTACTGAGCAGGTTGGAATTTGAAAATTACATTCATATCAGGCAAGTTGAGATTGCCGAAAAATTATCGATGCACAAGCCAGACGTGAGCAAATCCATAAAAATGCTGGTTCAAAAAGGCATCATTATGAAAATAAACGAAGGGGCGGCGGGTTATAAATTAAATCCGCAATATGGTTGGAAAGGTAAAGTCGAAAATTTAGAGGCTGAAAAAGAACGAATCAAAGTTATCGAAATGGACAAAATTCGAGAAGCGCGTTTTCCAACACCACCTGCATCATCAGAACCCTTGGAATCAAGCGACTTCAATATTGATGATGCACCGTATTGAACATTGATAACACGTTTTTAAAACGTCCGTTTCACAAAGGAAAATAGAATAATGGTCAGCTTCGCCGACACATTTGAACAACAACAATTAAAAGATTTTGCTGAAAAAGCGTATCTCGATTATTCGATGTATGTAATTTTAGATCGTGCTTTGCCACACATTTCCGACGGTTTAAAACCGGTGCAACGTCGCATTATTTATGCAATGTCAGAACTCGGTTTGAACGCACACGCGAAATATAAAAAGTCAGCGCGAACCGTCGGAAGTGTTTTAGGGTTGTATCATCCACACGGTGATTCGGCGTGTTATGAAGCGATGGTGTTAATGGCGCAACCGTTTTCTTATCGTTACACCTTAGTCGATGGACAAGGCAATTGGGGTTCACCCGATGACCCAAAATCGTTTGCGGCGATGCGTTATACCGAATCACGTTTAACGCCTTACGCCAACACGTTACTCAACGAAATCGAACAAGGGACTGTCGAATGGGTTGATAACTTTGATGCGTCGATTAAAGAACCAGCGCGTTTACCTGCACGTTTGCCGAACATTTTACTCAATGGCACGATGGGCATTGCAGTCGGCATGGCAACAGATATTCCACCACATAATTTGCGTGAAATTGTTGGCGCGTGCGTTCAATTACTCGACGTACCCGAAACGGATTTAGAAACGTTATTAACGTTTATTTCTGCACCTGATTATCCGACGGAAGCTGAAATTATCAGCAGTCGAGAAGACTTGCAGAAAATTTATCGCACCGGTGGCGGTTCAGTCAAAATGCGAGCCACTTACGAATTAGAAGATGGCGTAATTATTATTACCGCATTGCCGCATCAAGTATCTGGCGCAAAATTGATGGAACAAATCGCTGCTCAAATGTTAGCGAAAAAACTGCCGATGCTCGAAGATTTGCGCGACGAATCTGACCACGAAAATCCAACTCGTTTACTGATTATTCCAAAATCGAAACGCGGTAACGCAGAAGAAATTATGTCGCATTTGTTCGCTACGACCGATTTAGAAAAAAGTTATCGCGTCAATATGAACATGATTGGTTTAGACGGTCGTCCGCAAGTCAAAAATCTGCTCGAAATTTTGAGCGAATGGCTCAGTTTTAGAATCGAAACCGTGCGTCGCCGTTTGCAACATCGGTTGAATAAAGTGTTAGCGCGGTTGCATATTTTGGAAGGTTTGCTGATTGCGTATTTGAGCATCGACGAAGTCATTGCCATTATTCGAAACGAAGACGTGCCGAAAGCGATATTGATTAAACGTTTTGGATTAAGTGAAATTCAAGCCGAAGCGATTTTAGAATTGAAATTGCGTCAGTTGATTAAGCTCGAAGAAATCAAAATTCGCGGCGAACAAGATTCGCTTTCAAGAGAACGTGACGGACTTGAAAAAACGTTAAGTTCAGAATTGTTGCTCAAAAAACTGATTAAAAAAGAATTGCAACAAGACGCAAATGTTTATGGTGATGAACGTGGTTCACCTATCGTTTCGCGTCAAGCCGCGCAAGCCTTAAACGATACAGCGTTAATTTCAAATGAACCGCTGACTGTAATTTTGTCGCAAAAAGGATGGATTCGCGCCGCAAAAGGTCACGATATTGACGTGGAAAGTTTGAGTTATCGCGCCGGTGATAGTTTTCAAACGGCGGTGAAAACCCGTTCGACGCAATCCGTATATTTGTTTGATTCAACAGGGCGGGTTTATAGTTCGACAACGCATGATTTACCGTCAGCACGAACACAAGGTGAACCGTTGACAGGACGTTTTAATCCACCCGAAGGCGCGACGTTTACGCATTTAATCGTAGGACATTCAGATGATTTTGTGATTTTAGTTAATCATTGGGGTTATGGTTTTAAAACGCAGCTCAAAGAATTAGCCAGTAAAAATAAAGCGGGTAAATCGTTGGTCACGTTGTCGAATCATGAAAAATTGTTACCTCCATTATTGACGGCTGACGAATCGAATTTATTGGCGGTTGTGACGAATCAAGGGCGTTTATTGATTTTTCCATTGAGCGAAATTCCTACGTTGCCTAAAGGGAAGGGCAACAAAATGATTCAAATTCCAGCGAATGATTTACAAACAGGCTTTGATTTTATTGTGGCATTTACGGTTTTAAAACCCGAAACGCCTTTGACTGTAATTTCTGGAAAACGAACATTGACGTTGAAAGCCGGTGATTTACAACTTTATACAGGTAATCGTGCAAAGCGAGGAACGTTGTTGCCACGAGGTTTTCAGCGAGCGGAAGCGTTGAATAGTGAATAACTAAAATTGGATAACAATCGCCATTTTTGTAGCAATGGCGATTGTTCGTGGCTCAATATCAATACAAAAAATATCGTGCATTACGCATAACTTGAACCCGCCGATTTCAAACCCAATCGTGCAAATAGCGTTAAATCATGGTTTGTCATTGGGTTATCAGTCGTCAGTAATTTGTCACCGTAAAAAATAGAATTTGCACCCGCAAAGAAACATAACGCCTGCATTTCATCGCTCATTTCATTTCGTCCTGCCGATAAGCGCACGCGCGATTTTGGCATCATAATTTTCGCTACCGCAATCGTCCGAATAAACATCAACGGGTCGAGTGGTTCGGTTCCCATCAATGGCGTTCCTTCGACTTGCACCAACATATTTACCGGCACACTTTCAGGATGTTGTGGCAAATTCGCCAATTGCACTAATAAGTTAGCCCGGTCTAAATCGTTTTCACCCATGCCCACAATTCCACCACAACACACGTTAATGCCCGAATTCCGCACTCGTTCCAATGTATCCAAACGGTCTTGATAAGTGCGTGTGGTAATGACTTCGGAATAATAATCTTCGGACGTATCTAAATTGTGATTGTAATAATCTAAACCGCCGGCTTTGAGTTGGGCGGTTTGCTCGTCGGTGAGCATTCCTAATGTCACGCAAGTTTCCATACCTAATGCTTTTACACCTTGAACCATTTCAACGACACGCTCGATGTCTTTGTCTTTGGGTTTGCGCCACGCAGCCCCCATGCAAAAACGTGTCGCACCTTGAGATTTCGCTAATTGTGCAGCGTGTAAAACCTCATCAATTGGCATCAAGGGTTCAGACTTTAAACCCGATTCATATCGCGCACTTTGGGGACAATAACCGCAATCT
The DNA here is from genome assembly GCA_028713055.1 of Methylococcales bacterium. GTDB lineage: Bacteria > Pseudomonadota > Gammaproteobacteria > Methylococcales > Methylomonadaceae > UBA10906. Next base: position 12,394 of record JAQTOX010000053.1, read on the forward strand.
TCCGAACACGAACCGGTCTTAATACTTAATAAACTGCTGATTTGAACTTCGTTGGGATTAAAATTTTCGCGGTGAATGGTTTGAGCTTTAAATAACAAATCATTGAATGGTAAAGCGTATAAGTCTAAAACTTCGGCAGCTTGCCAATCGTGGCGAATGGTTGAATCGAACATTAAAATTTAAACTCCTGTTAAGCGCAGAGCGCGAATATGTGGCGTATAAGTTTAACGTAAATTCGAAAGTTGGGAATGGTAGATTGATTGAGAAAAATTGTGGGATGTTTAGACTTTTGCGCCCCGAAGCGGAATCGAACCACTGACCTATCCCTTAGGAGGGGATCGCTCTATCCTACTGAGCTACCGAGGCGGCAAGCGATAAGTCTATCACAAATCAAACCGATAATTTGCGCGTTAAACCGAAACTAACGTGCTGTTTTGAAATTCACTAATCGTAGAACCATCGCGCCCATAGCTGGTAACGTTTTCAGATTTGCCTTTAAGAATATGCAGAGTGCGTTTGTTGTTGCGTGCCAACATTTCGATACTTGCGCCATTCTGCTCGTTCAAATGTTTGCAATCAGCACATAATTTCATCAGTTGCTCCCAATTTGCCTTAAGCGTATCGGGGGACAAATTGGCGATAATCGCCATTTGAAAATACGTATTAATGCCAATTTGCGAATGAGGCAGTTGTTCCGCCGCTAAAATTTGCTCTAACTGTTTGTTGAACAAATCCAATTGCGCGACCAAATCCCGTTTATTATTGGCAACAGCACTGATAAAGTCCGATTGCGGCGTGCGGATTAGGCAGTCAGCTTCTTGATTTAGTTGCTGATAAAGTCGTTGCGTGAGCTGCAACGCATTAGTCATTAACTGTTCTGCAATTGGAAAGGTGTGTTCAATCATAAATTAGCTTTTGCCCCATCGATCAGTATCCAAATTGAATCATTTTCGCGGCAATCCGATCAGGATTGATTTCATAAGTACCGTCTTCAATTGCCTGTTTAATCCGCGCCAATCGTTCGACATCGACGCCAGATCGTGCAGATGATTCAAAGCTTTTTTTAATTTCCATCACAGTGTTTGTGATAAGAACACTATCACTTTTTACTGTTGTTTTAGTTTCAGATAACACCGGTGTGAAATCGCTGCTTTCATTGTTTGTACTATTTTTAGGTGTATTTTTAAACGTGGCGGAAATTGTGCCTCCGTTTTTAATCAATTCGATAGCCATGCCGAGCTCCTTTAAGTGGTCTGTATGATAGACACTCGTATCGGCAAGGCAAAGAAATTCTTTAACTCAAATGACACAATTATCCTGTATGACATTGTTATTGCGACACACTTACTTGCCCAGAATCAATCACGGTGGCGTTAATAATGCGCTCTGAATTCTGATTTTTTACACGAATTATTTGCCCACGACTTCCGTCGGATTGGGCGATACCGTTCATTTTAATCGCAATGCCTGACCGTTCTGACGTAATCATGACACGCTCACCGCGTTTCACTAATTTCGGTTCGACAAAATCCCTAGGCATTAGCACCGTGCCGACAGGTAACGTCCGCGCTGCTTGCTTATTTAGTACCTGCGATAACTGCGTCAAATAATTACCGTGCAGTTGTGACACGTCTTTACGTGCTAACGTAATTTGCCGTTCCGTTACCTTTTCGCCCGTTTGTAACGGTTGCGTCGAAATGACGATCTGTTCAAACGGCGTAATAGTTGCGAGAACGAAAATTGCCCACTTTTTACCTACATTGCACCGCACGTTAATTGATGAGCGTCCTGTTTTAAGCGGATTTGGCGTAAAGGCTTGAATCGGCTGTGAACATAACGGTAAGTTCAAGCGATCCATTAACGGCGTTATATTGATTTCATATTCAGCAGTGGTATTGATGTTTTGGGCAACATAGCTTTTAACTGCCTCATAAATAGATTCATGCGTTTGCCATTGTGGCTCGGCATGAGGTGCGTTCATTGTTACGAAAACGCTGGCAAAAACTAGCATCAATCTAATCATAAAGGTTTTGTTAATTCGTTAATGTGATCGCTTCGCATAATTAAAGCAGATTCAATGCCAAAAAATAAATTTCAGGCAATAGGTACGAATTTATTCACGTTCTCGCACGAAAGCCCAAATAAATTCACGACACATATTTTTGCTAATGACTTTTTTCGACAATTTCTTGACGCACCCCATTTTTAGCCAATGTCAAAATAACGGATTATCTAAAAAATAAAGCTTTAACTTTGGATGTTTATTGACGATAACCTAGTTGGCAAGAAGTGCCAAAAATCCTAACCGGCTGATTTTTATTGGTTAAGTGTTGCTGGCATGTAGCGTGCTTTTTATTGAAGTACAGAAACATTTTTAGGAGTCATATCATGGCAATTAGTTTTGATGCGGCACTTGGCAAATCCCCAAAAATCTTAGCATTGCGAGAAAAACGCAGTGAAATTTTGGCGGCAAATTTAGCCAATGCTGATACGCCAAATTATAAAGCACGGGATTTAGATTTTTCGCGTGTGTTAAAAAAATCGATGCCCGAACCGACCTTATTAGCACATACCAATCCCGCACATTTTGCACCTGAGCAACCATTTATGGGCGCACAATTAAAATATCGTAATCCTAGTCAAGTTTCACTCGATGGTAATACCGTTGAAGAACATATTGAACAAGCAAAATACGCCGAAAACTCGTTGCAATATCAAGCCAGTTTGCAATGGTTAGGCGGCGAATTTAATGATCTAAAATCTGCATTCTCAGGGCAAGCGTAATGTCATCGTTAAACATTTTTGATATTGCTGGTAGCGGCATGAACGCACAACAACTGCGTTTAAATTTGGTCGCGAGTAATATGGCAAACGCCAATAGCGTCAGCAGTAGTCAAGGCAGTGTGTACAAATCGCGCCAGCCCGTTTTTGGTGCGGAATTAAAAAATGTCATTGATGCCGAAAATGCAGCAAGTAAAGTGGAGGTTCTCGGTGTAGTTGAAAGTGCTGCACCCGCCGTGATGGAATACGCACCAAATCATCCGATGGCAGATAAAGATGGTTATATTTTCAAACCGAACGTCAACACAATTGAAGAAATGGCAAATATGATGTCTGCATCGCGTTCGTATCAAAACAATATCGAAGTGTTAAACACCGCAAAACAAATGATGTTACAAACACTGAAAATGGGGCAATAACTAAAGGGGGTTTATTATGGCAGTAGCAAATACAAGCTTATACGATAAGCTAAATAAAAGTACCAGCGAAGCAAGTGCGGCATCAAAAGCCTTTGCAGAAGCTGAATCGCGTAAAATTGCGAAAAACAAAACATCACTAGGTCAGGCGGAATTTTTGAAGTTAATGACCACACAAATGACGCATCAAGATCCAAATAACCCAATGCAAAATGGCGAATTTTTGTCACAAATGGCGCAATTCGGGACAGTTTCTGGGATTCAAGATTTACAAGCATCGTTTGCAAACTTTTCTTCGTCAATATCTTCTGACCAAGCATTACAAGCAGCAAGTTTGGTCGGTCGTGATGTTACCATCACAAGCGATCAAGGTGTTTTAGCGGCGGGTGGAGACATTAGTGGAACAGTCAATCTCACTAGCAGCACGCCTGATTTACAAGTCGCTGTGACCGATGCGTCAACGGGGGAATTGATTAAAACGTTGGATTTAGGTAATCAAAGCTCGGGAAATGTGCCGTTTAGTTGGGATGGTACGAACACGGCGGGAACATTAGCAAGTCCAGGAGCTTATAAAATTGTTGCTTCAGCCCCTGTGGATGGCAAAAATACGGCATTCACAACAGATATAAATTCGCGGGTTGGCAGTGTTGTCATGGCAAATGGTACAAAAGGTATGCAAATAAATCTCGCCGGTGGTAACACCGTAGATTTTTCACAAGTTAAACAAATTCTTTAATACTCACTTAACTTTAGAGGTAACACATCATGGGTTTTTCAACGGCATTAAGCGGTCTCAAAGCCGCCTCAACAACGTTATCCGTCACCGGTAACAACATCGCTAACTCACAAACAGTGGGTTTTAAAGAATCCCGCGCACAATTTGGCGACGTTTATGTGAGTAGTTTGGGTTCAGTCGGCAAA
>JAQTOX010000054.1 GCA_028713055.1 Methylococcales bacterium
TGCGAGCAATCCATTCGCATATCAAGTACGCCGTCATTCATGAAACTAAAACCGCGTGTTTCATCATCAAGTTGCGGTGAAGAAACACCCAGGTCGAGTAAAATTCCGTCAACTTTCCCACTTAAACCCAGTTCAATTACAACACGCTCCATTTTAGAAAAAGGTGCGTGAACCAATTGAAAGCGTGAGTCCTGTGAAAGTTGTCGAGCGCGTTCACATTCTATCGCTGTCGTGTCGCGGTCAAAAGCAAGTAATCGTCCATTTTCGCCCAAGGTTTCTAAAATGCGTTGACTGTGTCCGCCACGTCCAAATGTCCCATCTATATACACACCATTTTGTTTAATTGCTAAGTGGTGCAATGCTTCTTTGAGCATTACTGATAAATGGATCATTAACGAATTCTTCCGTTGTTAAAAAGCAATAAAAATGCCCTAGTTGGGCGTTAGATTGCATTCACTATAGATTTCAAATTAGGCTTAGTCAAGGGTGATTTCAGTTAGAAATCGTGTGATATTGATAAGTGGTTGTGTTTTTTTGTAGGACTAAAAATAAATGCCACGTCATATCAAAAAGTTATTTAATTTTAGTTACAAATCACTTTAAACCTTTCTGATATTAGGTGAAAGAGTTAGCCTATAAGCCGGATTTTGTCGAGAAGGTCATTCATTTCATTCTAAGCTGCCTATTTGACAACAAATAATAGAAACTAAAACTTATCTACTAGGACAGTCATTCATCTAGGCGACAAATCACTCTGTCGCTCAAGCAATCTACCCGGAAGCCGCCAGGGCGGACGATTGCTTCCCTATTTGATCTTGCTCCGAGTGGGGTTTACCCTGCCACACCTGTTACCAGTTGCGCGGTGCGCTCTTACCGCACCTTTTCACCCTTACTGATTCGTTGAAACGAATTTAGCGGTATATTCTCTGCGGCACTTTCCGTAGGCTCACGCCCCCCAGTCATTGTCTGGCACTCTGCCCAGTGGAGTCCGGACTTTCCTCCCTCTTACGATTACAGTAAAACGGCGACTGCCCAGCCAACTCTTTCGTGTTTAGTTTAGCACATTATTTGCGTCATTGATGGCTAACGCCGCTTGATAAATTGGTTTCTTTTTTCCGCCAGTAATTTCCACAACTAATTCCACTGCTTTTTTCACGCTGCATTCGGTCAATAATAGTTTCAAAATGCGTTCTTGTTCGGGCGTGATGGTATTTTCAGACACATCGATTTTAGCCGCACCTTCCACAATAACGACAAATTCACCACGTCGCATATTGGCATCGGTTTCAACTAACGCCAGCATTTCAGCAAGCGGCAATTTCACAATCGTTTCGTGCAACTTGGTTAATTCACGGGCAATCACAATCGAACGTTTAGCAGGTAAAACGACTGCCATATCTTGTAAGCAATCCAAAATGCGATGGCACGATTCATAAAAAACCCATGTTGTTGAAATAGCAGAACGTTCGGTGAAAAAAGTTTGTCGTGCCGAAGAAGTGCGCGGCACGAAACCTTCAAACGTAAACGGGGTAATTGCAACGCCTGCTGCCGATAAACCAGCGATTAACGCACACGCACCAACAATCGGTACAACCGTTAAATTTGCTTCGTGAACGGCTTTTACAACAGGCATTCCTGGATCACTAATTAATGGCGTGCCTGCATCTGACACTAGCGCAATCGATAACCCAGAACGTAATTTTTCGATAATGTCTAACGCCGCTTTGTCTTCATTATGCTGATGCAAAGCAATCACTTTGTTACTGATGCCGTAATGTTGCAGCAGCATTTTGACATGACGTGTATCTTCGGCGGCAATTAAATCGACATTTTTTAAAATTTCAATCGCACGAAACGTAATGTCTGCTAAATTACCAATCGGCGTGGCGACAATGTATAACTTTCCCATTTCTTGAATCATTTTTTCCTCCATTATTGTTATGAACGACTATCTTAAACCAAAATCGAAAGCTGCCCACTTACTACGCGGTGAACAAGCCGAACAACACGCTTGTGATTTTTTAATTTCGCAAGGACTGATGTTAGTTGAACGCAATTTTCGTTGTCCTTATGGCGAACTCGATTTGATTATGAAAGACGGTAAAACATTGGTGATTGTCGAAGTGCGTTATCGTAAAAATGCGAAATTTGGCAGCGCGTTAGAAAGTGTGACGCGCTCGAAACAAATGAAATTGATTGCTACGACGGAGGTTTATTTAAATACGTTGCCAAGCGATGACTTGATGCCGATACGTTTTGATGTGGTGGGAATTTTAGGGGCGGATGATTTACAGTGGGTGAAAAATGCGTTTGAAACGTATTAGGGCGGGTTTAGAACCCGCCCATACAGATTAAAATTAACCTGCGTTTTTAGATTTTTTATTGTGTGGTGTCGTTTTGCTAACGACAGCAACCGTGACAGGAGCTTTAGCTTTTTGACCTTTTACACTAGCACTAGCTTTACTTTTTTCTGCTACTACCTTGTTGTTAACAGAAATTTTTTGAGCCATTGCGACGATGTGATTCGTTGGAATTTTGATCGATTTACCTTTCACATTATCTTTATCTTTGCTATTTGAAGCGACATGAACTGATTTTTTATCGTCTTTGTCCGATTTTCTAGCAGTCAATAAGGCTTTCACACTTTGTTTGGGAGTCACTTTTGCAATTATTTTCACAGGTTCAGCTTTTGCCTTGTGAATTGTTACAGCGGGTTTTGGCTCGAAATAAATTGCGGTGCTTTCATCCTCGCCTTCATTGAAACTTTCAGAAACCCATTGTTCAAACGGTAATTGCGCCAAGTTTTCTTTAAACGATTCGGCTTTCGCCACGGGAATTAACAAGCGACGAGGCCCTGAACCTTCGGGTGCCGTTTTCGATTTGTTAAATGCTGGATTCAATTTTAAAAAATCATGTAATGACATATCTGCCATTTCAGCCGCTTTACTCAAATTCAACTGCGAATCCAAATGCACAACTTCAAAATAGGGCTTGTTCGGAATGTGATGTAAATTCACATTGTACTCATCCGCGCGAGCAAAAATTTTGGCAATCGCTAATAAACGTGGCACATAATTCGATGTTTCGTCTGGCATATTAAGCGACCAATAATCGGTCGGCATATTACGGTTTTCATTGTGAACAATCGATTTTTTTACATTGCTTTTGCCCCAATTGTACGATGCAAGCGCAAGCAACCAATCACCATCAAAACTTTGACTGAGTTGTTTTAAATAAGTTGTGGCAGCTTTCGTCGATGCGTAAATATCGCGGCGACCGTCGTACCAAGAATTTTGTTGTAAACCAAACATCCGACCAGTTGCAGGCATAAACTGCCACAAACCTGACGCATCAACTCTGGAATTTGCATTTGGGACAAATGCACTTTCGACCACTGGCAATAATGCCAATTCACCGGGGATATTCTTGGCTTCGATTTCGTCAAGAATCAAATGTAAATAGGGTTCAGCTCGGTGTTGAATCGTATTTAAAGCATTAGGGTGGCTTAAATACCACTCGATCTCACGATCAATACGTTCATTTTCAATTTTAGGCAGCGAATATAAAGAAAGTAATCGCGCCCAAACCGTATCTTTATGTGATTCAGCGGTTTTAGTGATTTCTGCTTTATTTATAGGCTGATAATTTTGATAGTAGTGATCAACATAAGCGTTATTTTCTTCGGGAGCGAGTTCGTTAACGGTGAGTACGTCTTTCGCATTTTGCGAACAACCCGCCGCTGTAAGTGTCATCATCATCACTAATAAATTAACGTGTCTGTTCAGTTTAATGGGCATCATTTGACCTTTGTAGTTATGAAGTGTTTTGATTATAGTGGCTTTTTAGCCCAGAATCATTAAAACAGCCTTAAATTGAGTGGTCATTATGAAACGAGATTTTTTATTTGCTTATTACCAAACGCCACGCGGAAAATTATTAAAAGAGCTTGAAGTCGCTTATTTGCAGCGTTCAATTACAGTTGGCTGTCAGCAAACAATTTTACAAATTGGTGGTCTGGGTTGGGAAAATGAATTTATCGATTGTTCGTTGTATCAGTATTTTTCGGTGTTGGATGCCAAACACTTAGGTAGTTTCCAAGCCCCTAAAATTCAAGCAAAATCTTACGCTTTGCCCATTCAAAGTGATTCCATCGATATGATTATCGTGCCGCATTTGTTGGAATTTGATGCAGCACGATTCCAAACATTTCGAGAATTAGAACGGGTTTTGAAACCCGAAGGTATTTTATTGGTGATGAATTTTAATCCGTGGAGTTTTTGGGTTTGGTATCAATTTTTGTTAGACAAACGACTGGCGAATTCGTGGCGAGGACATTTCATTTCGCGTTCACGCTTATTCGATTGGTTGAAATTATTGAATTTTGAAGTGCGTAACAAAACGGAGTTTTATTTGGATTGTACGACAATAAAAAATGGTTCAGATGCGCTTAATAGTTTTTCATTTACGTCTACGGCGTATGCGGTGAAAGCGATTAAACGGCGGTTTAATCCGATTCCGATGACGGAAGTCAAAACGTTTGTGCCGCGTTTAGTTGCAGCGAATCCGTTAGCCGCAACGGTGGAACATCATGACTGAACCTGTGATTATTTACACGGATGGCGCGTGTCGCGGAAATCCAGGGAAGGGCGGTTGGGGCGTAATTTTACGTTATAAAGGGACGATTAAAGAATTGCATGGCGGTGAACGTGATACCACAAATAATCGAATGGAATTGATGGCAGCGATTGCTGCGTTGGAAGCGTTAAAAAAACCGTGCGTCGTGCAATTGCACATTGATTCAAAATACGTCTTGGATGGCATTACAAAATGGCTACCGAATTGGAAAAAGGCGGGTTGGAAAACTGCCGCGAAAAAACCTGTGAAAAATGAAGATTTGTGGCGACGTTTGGATACTGCAATTCAGCCGCACGCGATTGATTGGCGTTGGGTAAAAGGACATTCCGGTAATTTAGGAAATGAACGTGCCGATGCACTGGCGAATTTAGGCGTGGATTCATTACGTTGATTAAGCGGATTCAACGTTAACGTTGAATCCGCCAAAAAATTACAGCACAAAATCTGCCGCTTCTAATGTCGTCACGCCAACGACTTTAATCTGAAAATCTGCTGTGCCATCACCGTTAATATCACCTTCGATAAGCGAATCACCACCTGAAACGACATAATGCAATTGTCCTTGTTCACCATTGACAAGCGTATCCGTTCCTTTCCACACAAAGGTATTGTTAATGCCGTCGCCTGAAATTACATCGGAGGATTGTGCATCGATTAAAAATAAACTGATTTTATCGTTAGCCGTCCGATTAAAATCCGAAATAATATCTGGTGAATTCACTGCGCTATCACTGGCACTTTCAAATTTGAATGTATCCGCACCCGTTCCGCCACTTAACGTGTCAATACCCGCGCCACCGATTAACACATCTTTCCCTGCGCTACCCGACAAACTATCGCTGCCTGCTAGACCTCGTAATGTATTGTTGCCGGCATTTCCCGAAATGATATTACCGTCCGAATTTCCAACAGCGTTAATTGCTGACCGTCCCGATAATGTTAAATTTTCGACATTATTAGGCAATGAATAACTGGTTGACGATACAACTGAATCGACACCACTTGCACTGTCTTCTTGAATAACATCGTACACATTATCGACAACATAAGTGTCATTTCCCACACCACCTTGCATGGTATCTCTGCCTCCACGCCCATCAAGAAGATTATCGCCAGTATTTCCTATAAGCGCATTAGCGGTATTATTGCCCGTAGCATCAGTTGCGCTACCGGTGAGCATTAACAACTCAACATAAGTCGGCAAGGTATAATTCACGCTACTTTCAACGCCATCATAACCACCAGTGCTAGTTTCTTTCACAATGTCGCCAACGTTATCGACTACATAAGTGTCATTGCCAGCACCACCCGTTAAGCTATCGGCACCTAAACCACCATCAAGCCGATTGGATAAACTGTTTCCGGTAAGTACGTTACTTAACTCATTCCCCGTACCGTTAATCGAATCGGCACCATTCAGTCTAAGATTTTCTACATTTGCACCCAACGTCCACGAAACACTGCTTTCTACTAAATCGATACCATCGGCAGCGTTTTCTATCACCCTATCCAAAACGTTATCGACGACATACGTGTCGTTACCCGCCAGTCCAACTAAAGTATCTATACCGCTCGCACCATTTAAAACATTCGCGCCACTATTGCCGGTAATGGTGTTAGCTAATTCGTTTCCTGTACCATTGATTGAACTACTACCAGTGAGGACAAGATTTTCAACATTCGTATCTAAAACTCGTGTGATACTCGATTGAATTGTGTCGTTACCCGAATCTACATTTTCAACAACTACATCTGCCGAATTATCGACTACATAAGTGTCGTTACCTGCACCGCCTTCCATGCTGTCGCCATTAGTTCCACCATCTAACGTGTTATTCCCATTATTGCCAAACAGGACATTTGTGTCGCTGTTACCGGTTACACTTAAATCAGACGTACCAATCAAAACTGCATTTTCAACGTAACTGGGCAACGTGTAATTTGCTCCCGCCCAAACGGTATCTGTACCTGCGTTGACTTTTTCAATCACTACATCCGTGCTTTCCCCAATAATATAAACATCATTACCTAACCCACCGATGAGCGTATCAATACCCGCTCCACCATCCAATGTGTCATTGCCATCACCACCATCCAAGACATTAGCACTGGAATTACCCGTTAAACTATCACTGAAATTGCTGCCAACAAGATTGTCGATGTTATTTAATGTATCCGTGCCATGACCTGTCGCAATACTCGTTGCTAACGAAACCAGTACACCTGCATTAGCCTGAGCATAACTGACCGTATCGATGCCACTTGTGCCGCTGAATGTTTCACTTGCCGTTGTACTTACAAATAAATTGCCATAATCAAATGCTGACACCGAGATATTAAAATCATCGAACACACTTGCGCCAAGTGTATCCGTCGCACGAACACGCAGACTGTAATTATCACCTAAATTTGAAGCAATAGGATTCGCAGTGATGAAACCTGTTGCAGGATTGAATGACATCCAACTCGGTAACGCGGCTCCATTAGTTTGTGTGACGGTAAAATTTAACGGATCACCATCAGAATCTTCAAAATGATTGGCTAAATCGAGGTTGTAAGACCAATTCACAGCGGTGTAAGCGAGACCTTGATCAATAAAAGGTACTGTAATTACTGGCGTTTCATTGGTGCCGTTAATTGTAATGACAATATCTTTCGTTGCTGTGCCACCTTTGTCATCTCCAACTTCAATGGCGTAGGTTAATGTTAGTGATTCACCGGGACGAAGCTCATTAAACGCTTCAACAACTGGAGGCGTGACGGTGTCATCTACGACAGAGTTAAAATGCCACGTTAGAGGTGCGGTTCGCGTGTAACCACTTAAGATATTCGCACCGGATAACGCATTCCCAGCAGAAGAAAGGCTTAACATATTGAGCAGAGTATCGTTATCTAGCAACGCTAAAATCCCAGCGTTATTACTCGTCGCTGTCACTTGGGTAATGTACGCACTCACTGTGTCGCCAATATCACTATCGCTGATCGTCAATGAACCACTGGCAATTAACGTAGAATCAGTTTCATTGAGTGTCGCTGTGTTATTTGTGCCGGTAATTGTGGGAACGGTATTCACTGGCAATGCACTAACAGAACCTGTGACGGATTGTGATGCCACATGTTCAAGTGTACCGGCATCGTCTGTGTAATTAACAGAGACTGAAATGTTGTAGCCAATGTCAGCCGGTGTAAGCGTGTAATGATTGTTTGTGGAATTTTGTATAACTGTGGTTGAACCGTTTTGCCTCACCCATTGATATAGGACATTTGCGCTGGTCGTATTTGCCATACCATCAACGTCAGATAAGTTATAACCCGCTTGCAGGGTGTCGCCCTCACGCGCATTTGTCAGATTTCGATGTTCATTATCATAAGGATTTTGGAAATTACCGATGTTATCGAGCGAGACCGTTCCAGTGGGTAGGTCGTTAATGGGATTAACATGGAGTGCCATGTTTTGCGTAATTGCCGCCGTATTACTGTTTGATGATTCAGATGCCGTTGCTGTGACGACAAGATTTATATCACCGTTGAAATTAGCCGCTGGGATTAAAGCTAGTCCTGACAGTTGGGATGTGGTTAAACGCCATGTGCCATCACTGTTTTTAACACCCGCTGATAAAGTTGCGCTATTTGGTACACCAGTAATAGTAATTTCCAATGTTTCTGAACCGTCGGTGTCGGTTAGGTTGGAAATGATATTTAAAGGCTGCGAATAGTCCTCATCAAAAGAAATCGTCGTCGAGGGAACTGTAAGAATCGGTGCATCTGCTACAGCATTAACCATGATAGAAACATTCTCCGATGCTGAGGGCAGATTGTTACTATCAACAGCAACATAGGAAAACGTGGAAGTTCCATTCCAATTTTGCGTAGGTTTGAAGTAGATTGTAGCGGTATTCGCCGTTGCAGCGATGGGTGAATCCGCCATAATCGCATTTGTTAAACCAACATCTGAATACAAAATACCGTCAGCAGGTAAAACAGGGATTTTGAAATTAGCCGTTGTAACGCCAGATCCAAAACTAGATAAATTGACACTAATTGCGCTGTCTTCGGCACCATCAACAATAATCGGATTGGCGACCGGTGAAATTTTTAAACTCGAAAACTCGAAGTTATCAACTCGTGCATTTGTGCTTAATGCGCCATCTCGTGCAAAACCAACCTGAGTGACTTGTGTCGCGTTAATGTTCGATGACAACGTCATATCGGTAAATAAAACAACGCCGCCAATACTCGCCGATGCTTTATTCGTTGCTGTGTTCCACGTTAATTCAACTTTAGGTGGCTGAGATGAAAACCAATTTGTTGGATTTGTACTGCCAGTTTGAATGAGTGTTGAAACAAAAGCACTGCCATTAACATCGCCTTTTAAAATCCAATTTCCTGTTTTATTAAACAGCAACTCTAAAGTGGTAACACCACTGGCATCAAGCGAGATACCACTACTTGCACCAAAAAATCCCACGCCTAAATAACCTAACAACGAGTCAGATGGGAAAAGGTTTGCACTAACGCTATAAGTTTCACCACTCGTCAGAATGGCTGGTAATGTAGCGAGTGAGGACAAAATATCCGAAGCGGGTTTGATATAACCGTTATTAGAATTACCTGCAAAAATATCAGTACCAATCGATGGTATTACTGCAAGTATCGTAGATGTCCAAACACCTGTAGTGAATGAACCCTGTCCAGTGTGTCCATTTAGATTCAAACCATTTAATTCACCAAGGTTAAACTGATCAAAATCATGAACATTTTGCCATTTGCTAGGCGTTGCGGTGGGTGTGAAATTTGAATTTCCAAGCGGATTTGTCGCTAAATTGACATTCAGTAATGTAGCAACCGATTTCCAGTTATAACTACTCCCCACGCTATCGTTATCAAATTGCAATTGAACATTTGCACCCATTTGTACTAAGCGTAAATAACCAGAATCGAATGGATTTGTTCCAGTGACATAACCACTTGCATTTGTTAACAAGCTACTAACATCCAAAATATCACCGCCAGCACCTGTCGCAAAATCGGTGATTTCTAATTTACTTCTTCCGTCATAAACTTGGAATGTATCAATGCCAGTGCCACCCGTTACGGTGTTAACATCTACATTGCCAAACGTATCCATATAATTTGAATGAACGTTAATCGTGTCGTTACCCGCACCACCGTTGATACTGTTATTGCCATGTGTATCGGTGATTGTGTCATTGCCCTCATCACCCATCAGCGTATCGTTACCGAGTCCGCCATCTAATCTATCATCCCCTGCATAACCAATTAAAAGGTCATTGCCTTCATCACCATAAAGACGGTCAGCAAAGTTTGTCGAATTCCCACCAAATAACGTGTCATTGCCCGCCCCACCATGTATATAGTTACCTCTATTAACATAATTGAGAGTATCGCTGTCTGTGCCGAGTGTATCTGAACCGCCAACTAACCAATCGTTCCCCGCATCACCGTAAATATTGTCGTAACCTAAACCACCGATTAACGAGTCATTACCCCCAAAACCGTGAAGATTGTCAGATCCATCTAATCCTGTTATCGAATCATTACCGACACTGCCATTTAACGTGTCATTGCCAGACGTTCCTGTAAACGTAATACCGGCAACAGCATTGCCATTGGGTGGAACGTGTGGCAAAAAATTAACCGAAGTCACATTCGAAGGGGCGATATTTTGTAACGTGAGTACAGTTGCCCATGTTGAATCTAAATTTAGCCCATCAGAATCCCATTGCAAATTGGTATCTGAACCATTTTCGACTAATCTCAAATAACCCTGATTCGTTAAATCAAATGGATTACCAGATTCATAACCCACGCTGTTGTCTAACAAATTACTAAGGTCAATAACATCGTTACCCGTGCCAGCGATACTAATTGTTGTTGGTATTAAATTAGCGACATTGCTGTCCGGTGTAGTTGAAGTAAATATGACGTGGTTAATATTGCTAACAGTAGCTGTGAAATATCCTGTTAATGTACCGTTTAATGTGAGATCTGTAGTAACGTTAGCCGAAGCATTTGCTACTAAACCAGCAAAAGCCGTTGCGACATTAGCGGCTGTGACGGGTGCATCAGCGGTAGCCGTAATTCCTGCCAACGTAAACGTATCGCCAGAAGCCAACGCGGGAAATGTGACATTGGCGGTTTCCGTAGCAATTGCAACGGGATTTACACCTTGTGATGTAACGACTACATTGACACCGTATGAATCACCAGTCGCCGCTAAATCAGGAACATTTCCAGTCGTTGCTGCTGTGAAAATGACACTGTTTGTTCCGGTTACAGCGGAAGTGCTGTAACCCGTCAATGTGCCAGTTAACGTAAGACCTGTAATTGCATGAGCTGAATTACCAACTGCCAAATTTGCGAACGCAGCGGCAATGTCCCCTTGATTTACACTACCTGTTGCAGTGACAGTAATACCTGCGAGTGTAAATGAAAAACCTTGACCCCACGGAAAGGTGACTTCTGCAACTTCAGGAGCTGCCGTAACAACTGTCGAAGCTCCGTCTGAAATTGCCACCGGAATGCTAGCGAAATCAGTGACAATTAAGCCGCCCACGTTTCTGTTTTCAAGAACGTAGCTGTCTATACCTGCTCCACCTGTTAGCGTACTGTTATCTGTAGCCGTATCAGAATAAACATCAAAGGTATCATTGCCATCGCCACCCTCAAGGCTGTTGCTACCAATGGAATTCCAGTCATAAAGATTGTCATTACCTGAACCACCAATCAGCGTGTCATTACCGTCGTCGCCATAAAGATTGTCGTTACCGTCTAAACCAAGCAGGCTATCGTCACCTGTTCCACCACTAAGGTCATCGCCAACCCAATAACCATTGATAGTGTCATAACCTAAATTACCACCGATAAGCGTGTCGTTACCGTCGCCACCATTTAGAGCATTACCTTCAGTATCTGCGTTAGTTCCCGCCGTCCCGCCAATTAACAAATCGTTACCAAAACCACCGTCTAAGACATCGGAATTATCGCCGCCTTCCAGCGTATCGTTGCCACCAAAGCCACTGATTTGGTCATAGCCGGCTAGTCCAACCAACGAATCCGCACTAATACTGCCATTTAAAACATCATCACCACTTGTTCCACTAATTGTCACACCAGGCGTGGTGCTGCCGTTCGGCGACATAATGGGAATAAAGTCAGTCGAGGTTAATGCTAAACTACTTACACCTTGCAACGTTGCGACAGTTTGCCAAGTCTCGTTTATTCCAGTTCCGTCCATATCCCATTGCAACTGAGTATCTGTGCCAGAATTGATTGAAACTAATCTTAGATAATTCGCCGTAAACGGATTATTGCCGTTGTAATTGATGCTATTTCCATTGTTGAGCAATTCACTTACGTCCAAAAAATCTGTGCCGACAACAAAGTCAGTAATAACCGCCCCGCCGTTTAATATAATGAAACGATCTCTTCCCGCGCCACCAGTTAAAGTGCTGTTGCTGTTACCACTGTAAAGCGAATCATCACCTTCGCCACCATCAAGAAGATTATTGCCCGAATAATCACTTAGCGAATCATTGCCTGTTCCCCCTCTCAGTGTGTCATTACCTTCTTCGCCATTAAGGTAATCATTCCCTGCACCACCATCAATAGTATCGTTACCTGCACCACCATATAGATAATCACGACCCTCCAGTCCTGAAATAGAATCTGCACCAACTGTACCTGTGATTTCGTCATCAGCTGTTGTTCCAGTAAAAATTGCCATAATCATTCCTCAAAAATTAAAATTGAGCTAAAAATTGTCGATAAAAGTTTGCGATAAGTGTCAAAAGTGAAATATAAATGGAGCTTGTGCCAAACCACCGCTTTCAGTTTTTATAACAATTTTTACAGTCATGCAAGGATATTTTCGATTAAAAATATTTTTTTAATCAATAAGTTGAGCTTAAGAAAAAGCAGTATAAACTCGTAAAATTGAAGTAGTTAATTGGCAAATTACGAAATGCCTAATCAAAGCAATTTTTTAAAAATGATACGATTATTACCACCATCAATTTCATCGTTAAACCTTCGGAACATACCGTCATGAAAATAAAAAACCGTCTATTTAGTACGCATCCAAACTTACGCCACCACGCGCTACATTTAGCAATTATGGCGATTTTGTATCCTTCCGTTTCACCTGCAAATCCCACCGGCGCACAAGTCGTTAGTGGTCAAGTTAGCATTGACCAATCCGTTGCAGGAATTACGACTATCACCAATACACCGAGTGCGATTATTAACTGGCAAGATTTCAACATCGCACAACACGAAATCACACGCTTCATTCAGCAAAATGGTCAAAGTGCGGTTTTAAATCGCATTATTGGCGGTAATCCGAGTGAGATTTTAGGTTCACTGTTTTCTAATGGACAAGTATTTTTGATTAACCCAAATGGCATTGTCTTTGGCGCAGGTTCACAAATTGACACGCAAGGACTAATTGCGTCGAGTTTAAATTTAAGTGACAGCGATTTTCAAAAAGGAAATTTTCATTTTATCGCGGGTTCAAAAGCGGGGGATATTTCTAACGAAGGCATTATTCACGCCGGTAAAGATGGCAACATCGTTCTTATCGCGCCAAATATCGAAAACAAAGGCATTATTCAAAGTGACGGCGGCAAAATTACGCTTGCGGCTGGACAAGAATTGATTTTGACCAGCATGGATGATCCAGATATTCGTTTTCAGGTGCAAGCTCCGAAAAATCAGGTTTTAAATATCGGGCAACTTTTAACCGAAGGTGGCGCGATTAACGTGTTTGCAGGGTCGATTAAACATAGTGGCGACATCAATGCCGATAGCGTCGAAATCGATAAACAAGGCAATATCCGTTTAGTTGCGAAAGAAAATATAACGCTTGATAAAAACAGTACAATTTCTGCAAATAACGCAAAGGGCGATGGCGGCAACGTCGCCGTTTTGTCAGATAACAACACAAATGTGAGTGGCTCAATTAGCGCAAAAAGTGGCGCAAATTCAGGCAACGGGGGCTTTGTTGAAACATCGGGAAAAGAATTAAATATTGCTGATACCGCGCGTGTGGATACCTCCGCCCCACATGGAAAATCAGGAACGTGGCTGCTTGATCCCGTTAACTTTACTATTGCAGAGGAAGATGGCAATGCAAAATCATCCACCATCGCAACCGCGTTAGAATCAAGTTCTTTGGTTGAAATTAGCACCACCGGAACAGGTGCTGCCGTTGGTAATATCACCGTTGATGCTATTATTAAGAAAACGGCGGGAGCGGATTCAACACTACAACTCAAAGCCAACAACGCTGTCATCATCAATCCGGATGTGGCAATTGAATCCACCGCTGGAAAACTCAACATTGTTCTTAATGCAGATACGGATAGTTCTAATGGCGGTAATGTTCAAATCAAGAGCGGTGCAAGTCTTAACAGTAACGGCGGTAATATCGTTATGGGTGGTGGCACTTGCGACACGTCAAGTTGTTCGGCACCAGCAAAAGGCTACGGTTTTGATAGTAATGGAGATGAACAAGATGAAGGAATTGCCATCACAACAGCATCGATTAACTCCAATGGCGGAGCAATCAATCTGAAAGGTGAAGGTTTCTCGGGTTCGGGTTTATCGAATTCGCATGGTGTTTTTTTAGATGAAGCGACCATTAACGGTGGGGCAGGGAACGTAACTATTAACGGTACGGGCGGAGTGGGAACGGCAGTTCAAGGTCAACATGGGAATTCCAATCAATTCGGTGATTTAATTGGCGGCGACAATAACAACGGTGTTTTTTTCACGGGACACAACGGTTCTCATGTCAGCCGTACTAAGCATTTAAGTTCTATTTCGACCACCACCGGCATGATAAATATCACTGGTGAAGGTCGTGGGAACGGTCAGAGCAATTTTGGTATCAGTTCGGACTCGGCAATGATGGTGAATACGACTTCAGGCGGTTCGATTATGCTTCGAGGTACGGGAGCAAATAATGACGCGGGAATTTTACTTGATAGCGATACCCAAATTGGCAATCCCACTTCAGGCAATGTCACATTAATTACCACGAATGCTGTGCCAATGACATCTGATAGTTTGATCTTTGCAAATACTCTATCGAACGGTGTCAATCCAATTATTCAGAGTGCGGGAAATTTAACTTTAAATGCGACGGGGACAATTTTACAAAATGCGACATTTTCTGTTACCGGATTAAATTTATTAGGTTCAGCGCATTATTATCTTAATAAACCCAGCAATACGATTAGTGCATTAACAGCGAGTGGAATTAACAGTCTTCATTTTTTAAACAATGGTGAGCTAAACATCGGGGGGATTATCGCGCGTGATGCGGTTGTCGTCGAAACATCAGGAAATATAAACGTTAATCAAAAAGTTGAAAGTTCTGCGATTACCTTGAATTCTACGGCGGGAAACATTGCGTTAGCGGGCAATTTTATTTCGACGAGTGGGCAAGCCATATTGAATACGAATACGATTGCAGGCAGTGCTGGTTTGAGTAATTCTGTTCCTGCTGGACATTTTCGTTATAACAACGTCGCTGTGGATAGTACCGCTACGGGCATTTATGCAATTTACCGTGAACAACCGATGCTGACGATTACCGCGAATTCATTCTCTAAAAGTTATGATGGCGTTGCGTACAGTGGTGGTAATGGGGTGACGACAACAGGCTTTTTCAACGGAGATACAGCAGCGATATTAAATGGCACGTTGGTTTATGGCGGCAATTCACAAGGTGCAATCAATCAGGGAAGTTATACGATCACTGCTAATGGTTATACGAACAGTATCGGTTATGGAATCCAATTTATAAACGGCACGTTGAGTATTGACCCCGCACTTCTTAGCGTCATGACGCTTACCGCTGATAACAAAACGCGCGTTTACGGCGATAGCAATCCGACATTTACAGGTTCAATTTCTTCGGGGAGTTTGAAGGCTGGCGATACGCTTGCTTCGATTGGATTGAGTTTTACCACGCCAGCGACGGTACTTTCAAATGTAGGGTCTTATGCCATTGTGCCTTCTATTACCAGCACGAATTACGCTTTTACGGGTATTAACGGTGTACTTTCGATTACGCCTCGTTTATTGAATATCGCTGCAATATCGCAAACGAAAGTTTATGGAGAAAGTGATTTGCCATTGACCTATAACGCGAGTGGTTTGGTTAATGGTGATTTACTTACTGGCACAGTAACTCGTGTAACTGGCGAAAATGTAGGGAATTATTTAATAAACAAAGGCACGTTGGCAGCGAGCAGTAATTATGAATTAACGTTTACAGGCGGTGATTTTAAAATTACGCCAGCGAATTTGACGATTGCCGCGAATGCTCAAACGAAAATTTATGGTGCAGTTGATCCGGTATTAAGTTTCAGTGCGGCAGGTTTTAAATTGAATGACAAAATAGATTTAATTACAGGTTCATTGAGTCGTGGGGCGGGTAAAAATGTAGGTAAATACGCCATAGAAAAAGGTAGTTTAACGGCAGGAGGTAATTACACATTGGCATTTACAGGGAATAATCTTGAAATTGCACCACGTACTTTGAATGTCATCGCTCAAGCCACGAACAAAATTTATGACGGCACCACCCTCGCTACCCCCCGTTTTACGGATGACCGCATTGTGGGTGATGCGTTACAAATCGATGCCGCGGCGAACTTTGACACTAAAAATGTCGGTACCGCGAAAACGGTGA
>JAQTOX010000168.1 GCA_028713055.1 Methylococcales bacterium
ACGGGTTTAGCGGGTTCTGATACGTTGAGTGGCGGTTTAGGAAATGATTTTATCGACGGCGGCGTGGTTAACGATTTGCTCAGTGGCGAAAATGGCGATGACACCTTAATCGGTGGTGATGGCAAAGACACGATCAACGGCGGCAGCGGTAACGATAAATTGGATGGTGGCAAAGATAACGACAAACTTTCTGGTGACGCTGGCAACGATACGTTAAACGGTGGTGCGGGAGCCGACACTATGACGGGTGGTGACGGCAGCGATTATTATTTTGTCGATAACCTCAAAGACTTCATTACCGAAAGTAACAAAGTCGTTACGACTGGTGGTAACGATACGGTCGAAAGCGTGTTGCTCAATTACACTTTGCCTGCGAATGTCGAAAACTTAATTTTAGGCGGCATCGAAATCAGCAACGGTACGGGAAATAAAGCTGACAACGTGATTACAGGAAATTTGGCTGACAATTATTTACGCGGTGATGCGGGGAATGACAAACTTGTCGGCAATGCTGGCGTTGACACGTTAGACGGCGGTTTAGGCATGGACACGCTTATCGGCGGTGAGGATTCGGACGTTTATTTTATGAATAACACCGAAGACACCATTATCGAAACTGAAAACGGCGGCGATTTAGACCAAGTCAACGCCACAGTCTCGTTTAGTTTAAGTTCTGCGCCAAACGTTGAAGCCCTTGAGTTATCTGGTGAAAAAGCCACTGACGGCACAGGTAATGAATTGAACAATCTGATTCAAGAAAAAGAAGGTGGCACCGTCGCTAATTCACTCAGTGGCATGGCGGGTGATGACACACTCGACGGTGCAGGCGGTGACGATACTTTAGAAGGCGGCGAAGGCAACGACATTTTAGAAGGGGGTGACGGCACAGACACTGCGATTTATAACGACCTGCAAAAAAATTATCAAATCACCGCCAACGTTGACAGCACAGGCGTAGCGCAACTCGTCGTGAAATACGTCGGCAATACCGATAACGGTGCGATCGATGAAGGCGAAGATATTTTATCGGACATCGAAATTCTCCAATTTTCGGACGGCTCAACGATTAACGCGGCGGATGTGATTAGTGGCAATTTAGACAACACGGTTGATGGCGGCAACGATACGATCAACAGCGATTCTAGCATCGATACAGTTAGCGAGGGATTAGGCAACGATACGATCAGCGGAGGTTCTGATAACAATGCACAAGGATTGCCAAAAGACACTCGCACTTATGACCTTGAGCTTTCGCTGTCAGATGATGCAAATACCTTAGATGGGAGTCCAGCTAATGAAAAAATCTTAGGTTTGGGCGGAGCTGACACACTGAATGGTAAAGAAGGAAATGATTATTTAGATGGCGGGGCTGGTGATGATTCGCTTATCGGTGGCGTTGGTGATGATTACTTATTGGGTGGTGACGGAAATGATTCTATCAGTGGCGACAATGGTAACGATTCTATTGATGGTGGTAACGGTAATAATGTTATTACTGATTCCAACGGAAATAATTTTATAGTTACAGGTACTGGTAATGATTCCATTAGCGGTGCTGGTAATATCAACAGCGGTGCTGGAAATGATGATATTACTGGTAGTCCTTATGCTACCACTAACACAGTTCACGGCGGTGATGGTAATGATAGCATTAGGGTTCATCTTTATGATGACTATATAACTTATTCTGTTCCTCATGACTATTCTCTACTATATGGCGATGCAGGAAATGACATGATTACAGGGAATGTATCTACTTACCAAAAATCTGATTGCTCATTATATGGCGGAGATGGTAACGATACACTAGCTGGTGGTGTTTATTTAGAGGGTGATGCAGGAAATGATACGCTAATCGGTAAGACGGCTAGTATCGGGTATGAAACGTTTATCGGTGGTCTTGATGTCGATACAATCAGAACCGCAGGCGGCAAAGATATTATCGAATACGATAAGATTACCGATTCAGGCGTTGGTGCTGGAAATCGTGACATCATTACCGATTTTGATACCAGCAGTGGCGCGGTGATTGATTTGTATCGTTTGTTAGATAGTGCATTAACCTTTGAAGGCATGAAAGCCTTTGACGGTACGAAAGGGGCGGTGAGATTCAATGTTGATGCTGTGAAAAGTCAAACCATCGTTCAAGTTGATATGAATGGCGACAAAACGCCTGAAATGGAAATTGAATTGACGGGGATTAAAATTTTGGCTGCGGATGATTTTGTATTGGTGAAAGGAGCATAAAAATGCAAATGACGATTAACGTACCTGACAATTTGCCACCTGCAATTGTTCAGCAATACATTCACAACGTCGAATCACAAATGACTTTGATGGCGCAATTAACTAAACCGAACGTCGTGAAAAAACGGGTGTTTGGGCAATTTCGTGGACAAATAAAAATTGCCGATGATTTTGATGATGAATTGCCTACAAATTTTTGGCTGGGTGAATCCGCATGAATTTGTTACTCGATACCCATATTTTTTTGTGGCTCAACCAATCGCCTGAAAAATTGCCTATTGATTTACTTGAACTTTGCAACGATTCGGCGAATACGTTGTTTTTAAGCCATGTTTCACCGTGGGAAATTCAGATAAAAACGAATCTGGGAAAGTTGGATTTGAATGTGCCGTTGCATAAAATGATTGAAACCCAACAGCACGATAATGATTTGAAGTTGTTGCCGATTGAGTTGGCTCACATTTATGCGTTGAAAAAATTGGACCATCATCACAATGATCCATTTGATAGATTATTGATTGCCCAATCGATGGTGGAAAATATGCCGATTATCACGGTAGACGGCAAAATTAAACTTTATTCGGGTGTAAAAATTTACGGGCTTTAAGAATTTAACGGCGGATGATTTTGTGTTGTCGGTGATGAAATAACATTTTTGTAGGGGCAAATAATATTTGCCCCTACGCATTTCAAAATCAACTCAAAGCCGCTCGAACACACCGCAAAATTCCGTAACTGTATTTTTCACCAAACTGTTCAAAAACGGGTTTAAGCGACGTTTTAAATTCCTCTGGTAACGCCATAATCGCCGTTTCAATGTCACTAATTTCTTCAGCAGTGACAGGAATAACATCGCTCAATAGCAATTCTTTCGTCGCAATACCGTCCGCTAAATGTCCATAAATGGTTGTTCCCTGAAATTGCCGTAACTTGGCAATTATTTCCACGCTATTTCCCAATTTATATAACCGAATTGAAATCTCGCTTGAACTCAAATCGTCATCTTCCAAAACAGAAAATGATTGAATAATGTTTAAAAAATCCTGTCCATATTGCACTAATTTACGTTCACCTACACCAGATAATTCACCAAATGCCTCCAATGTTTGTGGTTTTGATTCAACCATCATCATCAATGTCGCGTCATGGAAAATCGTGTACGGTGGAACATGTTGTGCGTCTGCAATTTCACGCCGTTTATCACGCAACGCATTCCAAAAACGAGTCCGTAAATCGTCAGCAATCTGCACATTTTTGACGACTTTTCGAGTACGTTCTGTTTTTTCAGGTCGAACATCCGTTCTAAACATTACCTTTTGTTCGCCACGTAAAATGGGATGACCTGCCGCCGCAAGTTTTAACGTGTTGTAACTGAAATCTACTCTGACAAAATTTAACGCAATCAATTGTCGAAATACCGATTGCCATTGATCTTTGTCCAAATCTTGACCAACACCAAAAGTCGGAAGTTCGTCATGTTTATGATTACGAACTTTCGCCGTCGAAATACCGTGTAAAACTTCAATTAAATGCGAAACCCCAAAGCCAAAATCATGCCCCGTCCGCAGAACACATGACAACGCTTTTTGTGCGGCAATCGTACCGTCCCATGTTTTCGGCGGATCTAAACAACAATCACAATTACCACACGGTTTCGCTAAC
>JAQTOX010000055.1 GCA_028713055.1 Methylococcales bacterium
CTCATCGCAATTTTACTACGAACAAACGGACGATTTTTTGTCATTCGAGCAATAAAACCACGATTTAATTTTTCTGCATCGGCGCGTAACACGTCACAAACAACTTCAATGCCCGCTGCTTTGCAACGTTCTAAACCTCGACCAGCGACCAACGGATTTGGATCGGTCATGGCAACGACTAATCGTTTAATTCCAGCATTAATCAGCGCGTCACAACACGGTGGTGTTTTGCCATGATGACTGCACGGTTCTAACGTGACATAAGCCGTTGCGCCATTTGTATCATCGTGTGTATTTTTTAAGGCGTTAACTTCGGCGTGTGCTTCCCCTGCCCTTTCGTGAAAACCTTCACCAATAATTTGTCCATTTTTTACCAACACACAACCGACACGTGGATTTGGATCTGTCGTAAATCGTCCACGTTCTGCGAGTTGTAATGCTCGCGCCATAAATTCTAAATCAGCTTTCATCATTTAAATTCGCAATCACATCGTTAAACTCGCTCACGTCCTCAAAACTACGATATACGGAGGCAAACCGGACGTACGCAACATGGTCTAAATTTCGCAATTCGTTCATTACTTTTTCACCTAATAATTGGCTCGAAACTTCACTGTCTGTTTTTCCAATCAAACTGCGTTTAATTCGGCTCATTGCTTGTTCGATAGCATTGCGATTAACAGGACGTTTTTCTAAAGCTTTGATGAAACCAGAACGTAATTTTTCATCGTTAAATGGCTCACGGGTGCCGTTGTGTTTTGCAACATCAGGCAAACGTAATTCGGCAACTTCGTAAGTCGTGAAACGCGCTTTGCATACCCCGCATTCGCGTCGTCGTCTAACTTGATCGCCCTCGTGTGCTAAACGCGAATCTAAAACACGGGTTTCGTGTTCGTTACAAAATGGACAACGCATTATTAAATCCCAAAATTTGTTTTAACAAAAATACTATCAGCCATACCGTTCCAATGCTTTTAACGCAATATCGACTTCGCCGTTTTTAAATTTTAAATACGTCCATTCACATTTCTCAAATCAATCGAACGCATTTCGGGAATGGGCATGCTAATATGATAGCCCTGTACGTAATTGATCCCCATGTTTTGTAACGCCAACAAAATGTCCTCGTTTTCGACAAATTCTGCAATTGTTAACATTCCAATATCCTGGCATAGCCGCGATAAATTATGTACAAGTGCGTAATCCAATTTAGAAGCCAAAATATTACGTACAAACGCACCATCAATTTTGACGTATTCAAAATGTAATTCGCGTAAATAATGAAACGAATTGTAACCGCTTCCAAAATCATCCAACGCAAATGAAAAACCTTTTGAACGTAAATTATTCAAAAATTTACGCATATTCGTCATATCGCCAATTGCATCACGTTCCAAAAGCTCAAATACAATACTTTCTGGTGGTACATTCATTTGCTGACAAACTTCCTCGGCATAACCCAAAATGCCACGTCCTTGAATTTCTTGAACTGACAAATTGATAAAAATTTTAGCATTAGCTTCGGGTGATTTTGCATCCATACAAGCCCGTTTTGCAGCTAACGCATTGCTGATAATAGCGCGATCTAAATCACGCGATAATCCATATTTTTCAATTGTTTCAATAAACATTGCGGCGGATTGTGTCTGACTATCAAGCGTTTTTAATCGCGCCAACGTTTCAAATGCCATCACTTCGCCTGTTTTGCAATCTACGATAGATTGGTAATAAGGCACAATGCGATTGTCTTGAAGTGCATCACGCAATTCCTCAACTTGATTACGTGTTTCTCGAATGTTGACACGCTCTTCAACCGCCTGAACTAAACACACACCATCTTTGCCCAACGCTTTTGCACGATACATAGCAACATCTACACCCGCCATTAACTCTTTAGCCGTTTTGGCATCTTGCGGATAACAACTCAGCCCAATCGACATCGTCAAATGATAACGATCACCTTGTGCCGAAACTAATGATGTTTCGCGCAATTTTTTTGTAATAGCTTCGGCAACAATATGACCACTTTCTGCGCCTGTTTCGACTAAAATAATAGCAAATTCGTCACCACCAAGCCGAGCGCACAAATCTCCTTTGCGCGAATATTGACGTAACACATTAGCAACACTACATAGTGCAGAATCACCGGTTGGATGACCAAATGAATCGTTAATGTCTTTAAAATTATCCAAATCAATCATCAACACGCTGAATTCATGATGGTGACGTTCGCAACGCCCAACTTCATATTCTAAAATGTCGTTAAATTGACGGCGATTATAAAGTCCTGTCAATGGATCATGAACAGCATAGTATTCAAGTTCCAACAACGTGCGCGACAACGCTTTGCTTGAACCAACCACCATCACCATTACGGATAAAATCGCACGAACAACACTTTCTTCTTGTGGAGACAATTTATTATTCGACGCATACGCGACACCGAGTAAACCCGCTAGATTCGTCGATTGATCTGCGACGGGGACACTAATCATATTGATTTCTAGCTTAGTATTTGAAAAATCACTATTTTCACAGGGAATCACAAACTCTTCAATATCAAGCACTGCATCTTCGGGTAATCCGATACTTCTAATCATTTGCATACTGAGTTTGTGACGCGCGTCTTTTAGCGTCTCCTCACTATATTTGCCCAACGTATACAAATATAACGACACACCATTTTCTTCAGCAAAAGTAATGTAAAAAAAATTAAATGGAAAAATACTGTGAAAATCATGCAGTATTTCTTGTACAAACTCTTTCCATTGTGAAACGTGTTCGTGCGAAAAAATAATACTTTCTAACACTTTACTTTGACGTTCGAGCAACTCTTTTTCAATCAATATCAAAGATAATGTGTGTAAGGTTCGATTAAATTCAACAATAATTTCTTGAATACGTGTTCGTGTAGAGCGTTGTTGCTGTTTATCTTGTTCAAAAAGTAAACGCAGAGTCTTATCCAACCTTTCACAGCTATCAATTGTACTTCTCATCACGTACTTGGCATCATCAAGACTTTCAACTGCTAAACCCATTCGCAATTTCGTGATGATTTCTTCAGTAACGTTATGGGTTAGTCCGATGTTATTGAAAGAATAACGTTGTGTGCGCGTCTGATTTTCTAAAATTTCAGTAATTTGATTGACGAAATTAAAACGTAATTCTTCTAAATGATTGTTGTAATTCATGGCGTTAGCCTTTTGTAGGAAAATGTCCAAACGGCTGCATTAAATCCACGCCGCATTGTAGCGTTTTAAACCATTCGAAAAATTCCTGCACCGCTTTACCACGATAAATTGGACCATGTTGTGGTGCGAGAATTTCAATATCAAGTTCTTTAATTGTTTCGAGCCAACACAAAATTGCTTTATTTGAACACATATAACGGCGATGAAAACCTTCAATATGTGGAATATGTCCGGAAAAATCATCTACAAAAATATAAGCTTCGTCATCCGCCATCATCGCTGCACCAATATCACCCGTAAATAAAATTTTCGACACAGGATCATAAACGTTAATTTGTCCTTCAGAATGCAGAAAATGTGCGGGAATAATTTTTAAACTAAATTCATCGCCCTCATTCCAGATCATACCTTCATTTGGCACGCCGACAAATCGCCCCATGTCTTTCAAACCGTAATGCGGCAAAAAACGTATCCAAATACTCGATACATAAACTGGCGTTTGACAAAGCTCTAACCATGTTGAAAGTCCGCCAACAATATCAGGATCTTGATGTGAAAGAAAAATAGCTTTAATTTGATTCGGCTCAATATAGCGCAACATTTCAGCAAGTACACGCGGCATGACCCCAAAGCCACCAGGGTCAAGTAAAACACCTTCATTACGATGAGTAATTAAATATTGATTAGATGGAATACCGTCTTCTTCACCGGGTTCGCTTTCATTCAATAAAACAAAGCGATGCGTTTCTGATTCAAATAACGTGACGTTTCGCATAAAGGTTGCCTTTTTAATAGTTGAGATATTTGACATGAGTTTTAATCGTTATAATCAATAATGAGTGGTGCGTGATCGGAAAAACGTTCTGTTTTGTAAATACTTGCAACTTTAACTTTGTTTTGAAGTGATGCGCTGATGATTTGGTAATCGATACGCCAACCGACATTTTTTGCCCACGCTTGCCCACGATTTGACCACCAGGTGTATTGTTCAGACTCTAAATTAACCAACCGAAACGCATCAAACCATTTTGAATTGGCAAAAACATTATCAAGCCAAGCGCGTTCTTCGGGTAAAAATCCCGAATTTTTTTGATTGCCGCGCCAATTTTTTAAATCAATTTCTTTATGTGCGATATTCCAATCACCGCAAATTATCGTATCACGTCCATTTTCAGTACACGATTTCAAATAATCGGCAAAACGTTCTAGTACGCTAAATTTAAAATTCTGGCGTTCCTCGCCTGATGATCCTGAAGGCAAATAAAGGGAAATCACGCTTAAATTCCCAAACCGTGCTTCGATGAAACGTCCTTCACGGTCAATATCCTCGATGTCTAAACCATAAATGATTTCATCGGGTTGTTTTTTACAATAAAGGGCAACGCCGCTGTAGCCTTTTTTTTCTGCATCATGGTAAAAACAGTGATACGGTGCAGGATGGAAAATTTTTGTATCTAGCTGCTTGACTTGTGCTTTGGTTTCTTGAATACAAACCACATCGGCATTTTGTTCCGAGAGCCACACAAAAAATCCTTTGCGTTCAGCAGAGCGAATTCCGTTCGCATTTAAAGTAATAATACGCATAAAAGTTTGAATCCATTGCGATTTGTAAGTTAAGTCAGTATCATTAGCCGTTTTTAAATCAACCGCCCATTGTGGGCAATGCGAAAAATCATGAAACCAGAAATTCATCCTAATTATAAACAAATTACCGTCACTTGTGGCTGTGGTAATACTTTTGTGACCGGTTCTGCGTTGGCTAAAGATTTACAAATCGAGGTTTGTTCTTCTTGCCACCCTTTCTACACAGGGAAACAGCGCGTTGTGGATACAGCGGGTCGTGTTGATAAGTTCAACAAAAGATTTGGCAGATAAGTTTTTTACTTTTTACTCACAAAAAAGCCGATACGTTTTTGCGTATCGGCTTTTTTTATGGACGCGACTTTATGCGTCTTTTGGTTCTTTCGCTCGACGCGAAGTCGAACTTAAACGTTTTTTAGTTTTATCGGTTTTAGGTTTGCTGTCGTCAAACTTCAACGTTTTTCTACCTTCAGATTTGTATTCTACTTTACCGCCACCACCTGAAACGCTCGAAATGTTTAACAATTGTCCCGCGACACGCACTTTGCGTAACTCGTTTAACAATTCTTTTGGCATTCCAGCAGGCAATTCAACGGTACTGTAATCTTCTTCAATACGAATTCGCGCGATGTGTGCACCTTCGATACCTGTTTCATTTGCAATTGCACCAACGATATTTCCCGCTTTTACGCCATGTGCGTTGCCAACCTCAATACGGAATGTCTCCATTTCAATATTTGATGACCCAAAGTCACGTTTCGGACGACGTTCACTTGATTCAGTACGTTTTGGGCGGTCATTTCTATCGCTGCGTCCACGACTTGAATCATCACGGTCACGACGTGGACGATCGTCACGATCGCGATCACGTTCTGAAACTTTTTTAGGCGGTGACATCAATAACGGTTCATCACCTTGGACTAATTTCGCCAATGCTGCACCGATTTGCAACGCAGTAACATCATGTTCGCGTTCGTATTGTTCGATAAGTTGTGCAAAGAAACTCAATTCTTCTGCTGCTAACGTGTCGGTAATGTTTTGTTTGAAACGGGCAATCCGTTTGTTATTAATAATTTCAGTTGAAGGTAATCCCATTTCTTCAACTTTTTGTTTAGTCGCACGTTCGATGTTAGCGAGTAATTTACGTTCACGTGGTGCAATAAACAAAATCGCATCGCCAGTACGACCCGCTCGACCAGTACGACCGATACGATGTACATAAGATTCAGTGTCGTAAGGAACATCGTAGTTTAAAACGTGGGTGATTCTATCAACATCCAGACCACGCGCTGCAACGTCTGTTGCAATCAAAATATCCAACTTGCCATTTTTTAAATGGTTAATTGCCCGTTCACGCAAGTTTTGCGACATATCGCCGTTAATTGCCGCCGCTGAATAACCGCGTGCTTCTAATTTTTCAGCAAGTTCAATCGTAGCGGTTTTAGTACGCACAAAAATAATCATGCCGTCGAACGTTTCTGCTTCCAAAATACGTGTCAACGCATCAAGTCTATGAACACCACTGACAAGCCAATAACGTTGACGAATATTTTCTGCTGACGCAGTGGTGACTTTAATCGTAACGTGTTCTGGATTGTTGAGATATTTTTCAGTAATTTTACGAATCACGCCTGGCATGGTCGCAGAAAATAACGCAATCTGACGATTATCGGGCGTTTGCTCCAAAATCCATTCCACATCATCGATAAAGCCCATACGTAGCATTTCATCGGCTTCATCGAGAACTAAGAATTTTAAATTATCAAGTGATAACGTACCTTTTCGCATGTGATCCATTACGCGACCTGGCGTACCGACAACAACGTGTGCGCCACGTTTCAACGCGCGTAATTGCGTGCTGTAATCTTGACCGCCGTAAATGGGTAATACATGAAAATCTTTAATGTGTGACGCATAACGTTGAAATGCTTCAGCAACTTGAATTGCTAATTCACGAGTGGGTGCTAACACTAAAACTTGTGGCTCTTTTTGTTTCAAATCAATACGTGACAAAATCGGTAATGCGAATGCCGCAGTTTTACCTGTGCCAGTTTGTGCCTGACCTAAAACGTCTTTACCGTCTAAAATGAATGGGATTGTTTGTGCTTGAATTGGTGAAGGGGTTTCGTAACCGACTTCTTTAAGGGCTTTAAGTAAAGGTTCAATAATTCCTAAGTCACGAAATGACAATAGCGGAGTTGTTTCTTCAGACATGATTTACCTGCTGTAAAATATGAGAATGCGCGATTGCGCGGAGATGGTATTCGTTTTGATGTTTGAATTATAACGCATTTACGCCCTATTCTGCTAATTTAGGCATTTTCAAAGATTTGCTTGCTATAATGAACGCTATAAATAATTCATTTTCAACCCATCGAGAACTTTCATGATTCAAGGTAGTATCGTCGCATTAGTCACCCCAATGGATAGCCAAGGTGCTGTAGACTTCGACAGTTTAGGCACGCTGTGTGAGTTTCACATCGAGCAAGGTACTGACGCTTTAGTTGCTGTCGGCACAACAGGTGAATCGGCAACATTGAGTGAAACTGAACATTGCCAAGTGATTAAATTCGTCGTGGATAAAGTCGCTGGACGGATTCCTGTTATTGCTGGCACAGGTTCAAATTCGACTTCCGAAGCAATTAACTTAACCCAAAAAGCAAAAGAAGCAGGTGCAAATGCTTGTTTAATCGTCACGCCGTATTACAACAAACCAACGCAAGAAGGGTTGTATTTACATCACAAAGCCATTGCTGAAGCGGTCGATATTCCACAAATTTTATACAATGTTCCAGGTCGGACAGCTTGTGATATGTTGCCTGAAACAGTGGGTCGTTTGGCAAAAATTTCCAACATTGTTGGCGTAAAAGAGGCGACTGGCGATTTGACCCGTGTGACGAAATTGCGTGATTTAACATCCCCTAATTTTGCCATTTATACGGGCGATGATGCGAGCAGTCGTGAATTTTGTTTATTAGGAGGCAACGGTACCATAACCGTCACAGGGAATGTTGCGCCACGTTTAGTACACGAAATGATTAAGGCGGCAATTGCTGGCGATACGAAAATTGCCGCGGAAATAGATCATAAACTCGATGCCTTACACAGCAGTTTATTTATTCAAGCGAATCCGATTCCTGTAAAATGGGCAGTAGCTGAAATGGGGTTAATTCAAAAAGGCATTCGTCTTCCATTAACGTGGTTAAGCGAAGAATGTTTTGAAACTGTCCGCGACGCGATGCGTCAAGCCGGTGTAATTTGATCATGATACCTTTAAACATTCCACGTCACCCCCTTCAAAAGGGGGGGATTTTATTAGTAGTTGCTTGTAGTTTGAACGGTTGCAGTACACTTCAAAGCTGGTTTCCTGACAAAGAAAAAGATTACCAATTCACCACCGAATTACCACCATTAATAATTCCACCTGATTTAGTTCAAAAACCGACTTTGCCCGTACGCGCTGTACCTGTTGAACCGGTTATTGCAAAAGCTATTGAACCCAATATGCCCAAAAAATCAGTTACAAAAACTATGGCACCTGCAATTGAGTCTGTACCGGAATCAAAACAAATAAATCGCCCAACGCTTGCTGACCCAGAAATAGAATTATCACGCAACGAAATCCAAGTCAGTTTAACGCATGAAAATACGCCCACTTTAAATTTGAATGTGCCATCAGTACGCGCATGGCGAATTGTTGGCAAAGCGTTAAGTCGTAGCAATATCGAAGTGACCAGTCGTAATCAAGACGGCGGACAAATTCACATTCAAATTGCGGATACACAGCCTAAAGAGGAAATAGAAAAATCGCTTTGGGATAATACAGTTTCTGTATTTAATCCGTTCAGTACGACTGAACAAAGTTATGTTTTGCAATTTCATGAAGCGAATGCAAGAACTACCGTAACGGTTTTAAATCCTGAATTGCAACCACTTACAGATGGCGCGGATAATAAGGTGTTGATGATTTTATTTAACGCGATTAAATCTGATTTGAGCAAATAAATATGTGTGCAAAAACGTGGTTACTGATTTTGGTGATTAGCGTTTTTAGTGGCATTTCAAATGCCCAAATTTACAAGTGCTTGAACGGTGAACACGATACGAAATATCAAAATTCACCCTGTATCGACAGCAAACAAACGGAAGTAAAGATTGATTTTCCCACATCTACACGCAAGCAAATCACTCTCAAGCAAATTCAAGGTCATTATTTTATTGCTGGCGAAATCAACGGCACAAAATCGAATTTTCTTGTCGATACAGGCGCATCGTTCATTGCACTGCCGCAACTATTGGCAGAACAGGCACACATTATTTGCACCAATCAATTTGTGACGATGAATACTGCAAATGGTAAAGTTCAGGCGTGCATCGCCAACGCATCTAAACTTTCACTCAGCCCTTTTGAATTCAAAGATGTTCAAGTTTTAATTCATCCAAATTTAGATATGCCATTGCTTGGCATGAGCCTATTGCAACAATTTAATATCGAACAACGTAATGGCGAAATGCACTTTTCCGAACGTTGAATCACCTAAATTTTTTGCATTAAAAAAGCCCTGTAACTCTCCAGTTGCAGGGCTTTTAGTTTTAAAAGCGTTGATTTACAAGATTGATTTCAAATCAAGTGTCGCTTTGAGAGCATTTCTCAACTCTTGTTCAGCCTGTTGTACTGAACCTTCTTTTACATGATTACGCGCCGCTTTAATTATGTTGTTAGCTTTGGTGCTTGCACGGAAAACTGAATCGCTTGCGTTGATTTCTTTAATTGAATCCGACGCATCTTTAATCAATTTTGATACGGCTTCTGCATCGCCACCTGCGATTAACGCATCAAGCGCAACCTGGATTTTACCCGCTGTGATGTCAATAGCTTGTGTCGGTGCAAAAACGATACGACCTGCATCGGCTTCAGCGAAAGAAGTTGTAGAGACTGCACCTAAAGACGCAGCTACAACTGCTGCTAAAGCGATTTTTTTTAATATTTTCATTAACTTCAGTCCTCGAATAGTTATTATTTTTTAATTTTAAGGGAATTAGCCATCGCCAACCGATGTGCTGACCACAATTCTAAACACATTTGCGAATTTTTCCAACAAAACTGCGTGTTAATTTACCGACCATTGCACAATGCCGCTGTAAGCGGTGACTAAAACAATTACACCAAAAATCAATCTATACCACGCAAAAATCAAAAAATTATGGTGACTGATATAACGTAACAAACCTTTGATAGCAATCAACGCACTAAAAAATGCTGCAATCATTCCCAAAGCAAAAACTGGCGTATCTGCTACAACATCGAGTAATTCACGGTGTTTGTACAAATCATAAGCACTTGCGGCACATAACGTTGGAATCGCTAAGAAAAACGAAAATTCAGTTGCAGCTTGACGCGAAAGTCCAAATAATAAACCGCCAATAATTGTTGCACCAGAACGTGATGTGCCAGGAATTAACGCGAAGGCTTGTGCGAAACCCAGTTTGAGTGCGTCTAATTTCGATAATTCATCAACGGCGTTAATGCGTATCGTATGTGCACGTTTTTCAGCCCAAATAATAATCAACGCGCCAACAATAAAGGCTGTCGCGACAGGAACGGGTTTAAATAAAACCGCTTTGATGTATTTACTAAACAAAAATCCCAAAATTGCGGCAGGCAAAAATGCAATGATTAAATTTAGGGTGAAATTTTGTGCAGTTTTTTCTTTTTTAAATAAGCCATTGAATGTGTCACCAATTCTGCGTCGATATTCCCAACACACCGCCAAAATTGCACCCACTTGAATCACTAATTCGAACAATTTACCTTTATCATCATTAAAATTCAGCAAATCGCCAACTAAAATTAAATGTCCTGTACTGGAAATTGGTAAAAATTCGGTTAGCCCTTCGACTACCCCTAAAATCAATACTTTTACTGTAAGTAATAAATCCATAAATCCTGTTGAGTATATTGAGTATATAAATTTAACGTTTTACGTTAATGGTGAGGGCTGCGCCGTCAAACGATTTTATTTTGTCTTGCTCGGGCTCAATCGACATAATCGCTTGAGTATCTAGTTCGACTTCACGTTGAATTTTTTTAGATTTTTCAACTACAAAATCTGATTTTGCCTGCGTAATTGGCGCGTCGAATTTATTTTCAATCTGTAACGGTAACGATAAATCCAACATTTTTGGCTCTGATATTTCGCTGAGTTGTTGCTCAACGTGATGCTTGCTATGGTGATGATGCGAACGCCAACCTGTCAACATTGACATTACCACAATTAAAAAACTCACTAAAAATAAACGACGTGTTTTCATTTTCATATCTCAACAGGAATTTTGCCAATTTTTATCTGCCATTCCCGTGGTGCTGTTTGATGAATCGAAATGCCTTGTGAATCGACGGCGACTGTCACAGGCATATCTTCAACTACAAATTCATGAATGGCTTCCATCCCTAAATCGGCAAATGCCAGAATTCTTGATTTTTTTATTGCCTTTGAGACCAAATAAGCGGCACCACCAACAGCGATTAAATAAACGGAATGATGTTTTTTTATTGCAGCAATCGCTGGTTCACCGCGTTCTGACTTGCCAATCATGCCTAATAATCCTGTTTTATCAAGTAATGGTGCGGTGAATTTATCCATTCTGGTAGCCGTTGTCGGACCAGCAGAACCGACCACTTCATCATGCACCGCATCGACTGGTCCAACGTAATAAATAAATTTATTAGTAAAATCTACGCCATCAGGCAACGCTTCACCACGTTCCAACATATCACACAACCGTTTATGCGCCGCGTCACGTCCTGTTAATAATGTGCCACTGAGTAATAAGGTTTCGCCAACTTGCCACGTTGTAACCTCTTCGGGCGTAATTGTGTCTAAATTTACACGTCTGGCGGCTCCAATATCCCAAGTAATTTGTGGATAATCTTCTAAACGCGGTGGATTAAATTCTGCAACACCGCTGCCATCTAAAACAAAATGAACATGACGTGTTGCCGCACAATTTGGAATGATGGCAACAGGTAAATTAGCTGCGTGCGTTGGATAATCCAAAATTTTCACATCTAAAACTGTCGTTAAACCGCCCAATCCTTGTGCGCCAATACCCAGCGCGTTCACTTTCTCGTAAAGTTCTAAACGTAATTCTTCCACACAGTTTGACGCACCACGCGCTTGCAATTCTTGAATATCAATCGAACCCATGCACGCTTGTTTGGCAAGCAACATTGCTTTTTCAGCCGTGCCGCCAATACCAATTCCTAAAATTCCAGGTGGACACCAACCCGCGCCCATCGTCGGCACAGTTTTTAATATCCATTCCACAATATCATCAGACGGATTCAACATAGCAAATTTTGCTTTAGCTTCTGAACCACCGCCTTTTGCTGCAATATCAATTTCAACTGTATCGCCCAAGACAAATTCGGTATGAATTACGGCGGGCGTATTATCACGGGTGTTAATTCGTTTACCTGCTGGGTCACGAAGAATTGAAGCTCGCAACGGATTATCGACATTTTGATAAGCACGGCGCACACCTTCGTTAATCATGTCAGCCAAACTTAAATCACTTTGCCACTGAACGCTCATGCCAATTTTTACGAACACAGTCACAATGCCGGTGTCTTGGCAAATCGGACGTTTTCCTTCAGCGCACATACGTGAATTGATTAAAATTTGTGCCATGGCATCTTTTGCCGCCGGAC
Organism: Methylococcales bacterium; assembly: GCA_028713055.1. Lineage (GTDB taxonomy): Bacteria > Pseudomonadota > Gammaproteobacteria > Methylococcales > Methylomonadaceae > UBA10906. The sequence goes on from JAQTOX010000055.1 coordinate 12,484, forward strand.
TTTCTTCGCGTAAATACGCTGCATTTAAGGCTTGAATAAAATCTTGTGAGTGATAATACGAAATAAATTGCAGAGCTTGCTCGACACTTTCAATAACATCGTCTTGGCGAATTTGGGTCATAAAAATCCTAAAATTGAATCATTTTTACAGATGATAAGAAACCAAAATACTCTAAACGATAATGTTTAGGAGCGCATTGAAATTTGGTCTTATCTTTTCATTTAGCGAGTAGATTGAAACCAATTTAATTTTTCATGCAAACCAACTACCGTACCAATAATAATCAGTGTTGGCGGTTTAATCGTTTCGTGTTTTACGCTGTCTGGCAATGTACTTAACGTTCCGATAATCACTCGTTGTTGCAACGTTGTACCTTGTTCGATCAAAGCAATCGGCAAATCAGGCGAACTGCCGTGAGCGATAAGCGATGCACAAATTTTTTCTAATCCGAATAATCCCATATAAATGACTACTGTTTGATTCGGAGCAGCAAGTTGCGTCCAATTTAAATGCACGGAATCGTCTTTCAAATGTCCAGTAACAAAAATACACGATTGCGCGTGATCTCGATGTGTTAACGGAATTCCAGCATAACTCGCACACCCCGTTGCTGCCGTAATACCAGGTACGACTTGAAACGCTACACCCTGTTCCATCAACGTTTCAATTTCCTCGCCACCACGACCAAAAATAAATGGATCACCACCTTTTAATCGCGCCACGCGCTTGCCTTCTTTAGCGAGTTTTACCAGTAAAGCGTTAATTTCTTCTTGCGGCACAGAATGGTTGCTACGCGCTTTACCAACATAAATTTTTTCAGAATCACGACGCGCCAAATCCAAAATATCAGATGAAACTAAGCGATCATAAACTACAACATCGGCTTGCTGCATTAAGCGCAATGCTCGAAAGGTGAGTAAATCTGCCGCACCAGGCCCTGCGCCAATTAAATAGACTTCGCCATTGTTTGATTGGGATACAGTTTGACTAAGTGTTAGCGTTAATTCCTGTTCAGCGGCATCATTTTGACCTGCAAAAATCAATTCTGCGACACGCCCTTGCAACACATTTTCCCAAAAAATCCGACGATTCTCTGGACGTGAAATTTTTTGTTTGACAGTTTCACGAAATTTTTCCGCCAATTTTGCCAATACGCCATAAGCCGGTGGAATCAGCGTTTCAATTTTGGCACGTAATAAACGCGCTAAGACAGGCGATGCACCGCCAGACGAAACTGCAATCGTCAACGGCGCACGATCGACTATTGCCGGAAAAATGAAATCACACAACGCTGGACTATCAACGACATTTACCCAAACGCCATTTGCCTTCGCGCATTCGCTAACGTATTGATTCGTCGCTGCATCATTAGTTGCTGAAACCACTAATTTGAATCCTATTAAATCACTCGATTCAAATTCTTTTTGGTGAATAGTCAGATTGGGCAATGCTGCCACTTGCGAACTAATGTCAGGTGCCACGACGGTAATGTTTGCCCCAGCTCTCGCCAACAATTCAATTTTGCGTGTCGCACATGATCCTGCACCAACCACCAAACAAGATTGCTGCGTGAGTTTAAGAAAAATAGGAAAGTAATCCATATATGTGACCTGATTTAAGAGCCTGATTAGCGTGATATTATAAACGCTTTGAAATTGCGCCTTAACTTAAAACTTTATGATGACCTTTACTCTCGAAATCGATGCAGTCGGTTTAAACTGCCCGATGCCATTATTGAAACTTAAAAAAGCCCTGAATCAATTGAATTCTGACGACGTGGTTAAAATTTTAGTTACCGATCCTGCGGCACATTTGGATTTTGGCGTGTATTGTCAGCAAGCCACACACGAAATTATTGCGGTAATCAAAAACGAAAACGTACAAACGTTTTACATTAAAAAATTCTAATCAACCCAGATGTCACGAGACCCACCGATGAATGCTCAACAATCCGCTCAAAACTTACTCAATTTTATCGATGCCAGCCCAAGCCCGTGGCACGTTGTTAAAACGCTTGAAACACAACTCGCATTATTTCAATTTGAGCGACTTTACGAAACCGAAATATGGACATTAAAAACAGGCGGACGTTATTACGTTGTGCGTGGCGATTCGTCGATTATCGTGTTTGTTCATGGTGAAAAAACGGTCGCTGAAACGGGTTTTAAAATCATTGGCGCACACACCGATTCGCCAAGTTTACGAATCAAACCTAATCCAACAAATACAGCAGCAGGTTTGGAACGATTAAATGTTGAAATTTATGGCGGCGCAATTATAGCCACATTTGCGGATCGTGAATTAAGCCTTGCGGGACGTGTGAGTTATCAAACCGAAGAAGGCGAATTAGCACAAAGTTTGGTGCATTTTGCACAGCCGTTGTTGCGATTGCCTAATTTGGCAATTCACCTCAATCGCAACGTGAACGAAGACGGTTTGAAATTCCAAAAACAAAATGAATTGGCATTGATTTTGGCGAATGTCACAGAACAATTGCCTATATCGCAGTTTTCAACGTTATTGAAATCACAATTACCCAACGATACGACACAAATTTTGGCATGGGATTTAAATGTTTTTGATACGCAAAAAGGCAGTTTATGGGGTGCGAATAATGAATTTTTCGCAGACAGTCAAATCGACAATTTGGCATCATGCCACGCCGCCATTCACGCGCTACTCGATGAATCTGTTTTGAAAAATGACAGCACCTTAGTTTGTGCATTTTTTGACCATGAAGAAGTTGGCAGCGAAAGTCATTGTGGCGCGTCAGGCAGTTTTTTAACTGACACGTTGCAACGAATTAGCGATGCAACTTCACAAAATTCACAAGATTTTGCCAGAGCATTGGCGCGAAGTTTCATTATTAGTGCAGATATGGCACACGCTTATCATCCAAATTTTCCCAATGCTTACGATGCACAACACACCGTTCATGTGAATCAGGGCGTGGTGATTAAAGTGAATGTGAATCAACGTTACACGTCCGATGGTGTTTCGGAGGCGATGTTTATGCGTTGGTGTGAACAAGCAAATGTGAAATATCAAATGTATTCACATCGAAATGATTTGCCATGTGGTAGTACGATTGGCGCAACGGTATCGACAAAACTAGGTGTTCGAAGCGTTGATGTAGGTAATCCGATGTGGGCAATGCACAGTTGCCGCGAAAGCGCAGGTGTTTTTGACCACAGTGCGATGATTGAAGTGATGAAACGATTTTTAACGGATTAAAAATTATGACAGGCGATTCTTTGTAAAATCGCCTGTCGCAAAAATTTAACTTTTCTCTTTTATCGCAGGTTTAATCAACCGAATGCCCAATTCTTTCAATTGCTCATCGGTTACAACCGCAGGCGCACTTACTAATGGACACGCGGCTGATTGTGTTTTTGGGAAGGCAATCACGTCACGAATCGAACTTGAACCCGTCATGAGCATTACCAAACGGTCTAAACCAAACGCCAAACCGCCATGTGGTGGCGCACCGTATTTCAACGCATCCAACAAGAAGCCGAATTTTTCACGCGCTTCATCTTCTCCAATGCCTAAAATTTCAAACACGGTTTGTTGCATTGCTGGGCGATTGATGCGAATCGAACCACCGCCGACTTCTGTGCCGTTCAACACTAAATCGTAAGCGCGTGATAATGCCGTGGCTGGATTGGCTTTTAAATCTTCCACGGAGCAACTTGGCGCAGTAAATGGGTGATGAATCGCGTTGAAACGTCCGGCTTTTTCATCACAATCAAACATTGGGAAATCAACCACCCAAACCGGTTTCCAATC
>JAQTOX010000169.1 GCA_028713055.1 Methylococcales bacterium
ATTTGAGAATGAAATACGACTTGCAACAATAAATCGCCCAATTCAGCACGCAAATCGTCTAAATCTTCGCGTTCAATTGCGTCCACAACTTCGTAGGCTTCTTCGATAACGTAAGGAATTAAACTAGCGAAATCTTGTTTAACATCCCACGCACAGCCCGTTTCAGGGTGACGTAATTGCGCCATAATGTTTAGCAGGTTTTGGGTATTTTTGAGCATTAGTTTTTGAGTTTTAAAAAAAGTGAATGATGGCGAATTATACAATGCCTTCACGGTGAACAATGGCGAAATACGGCAATGGTTCATTTTTAATGATGACACAACCCGTCGTCGGTGTGGTTTATACTTACACAGCTTTCAACCAAAAATTACAAGGAAATCATTTTGAGCAAAGAAGTATACAAAGATTTTACAAAACGATTTGGACTGTTCATAAAAAAGCATCCGACGTTAATCACAATGACGTTGAGCAATATTTTTACTATGCGTTTAATTGGCAACAAAACGCATGGTGATTTAGCTGAAATCGCTATCTCAGAATTTATCAATCAATATATGTACGATTTCAAATCAATACACGTCGGCAAAGATTTATACCGTGCTAAATCAAAAGAGGAAGATATTACGGTTGAAAACGAAGTTACTAATGAAAAATTTCCAATTAGTCTAAAAGCCTACGGCGATGGCCCGTTGCAATTATCAACAGACAAAAACTTTCAAATGTATCCGTTACTGGAAAAACATGGTGATTTGATTGATAACGCCGAAGAAATTAAAAATCTATTTAATCATGTAGCGTTTTCATGTTTCAGTGACATTAACGTTTTGCCACTGATTTACGATGAGAAAAAACAGCGTTGCAACATTTTAGTTTTCGATGCTGAACTCGCTAAAAACTCAACTGTTTCGATTAAGAAAGAAAGCGAAGGTTCAGGACGCAAACATCCTGTTTATCGATTTTTTGACAAAAATAATCAGTACATTTGCGAGGTCAGATATGGTGGCGCGAATGCAAACGCACTTCAACGTGGACTTTGGACAAATACCAAAAACGCACTGCCTTATTTCAATAGTGTTACCAACGGCTGGATTGATTATTCGCACAATCACATTTTAGTTCACCTTTTTTCACACGCTCTTATTTCCAGTTCAAAAGGTCATGAAATTGCTCTGGCGGAAATCAAGCAAGACATTTTAAGACTGAAACAAGAAAGTGGCGTTCATGAGTAATCAAACGTTGTCTTTGTTTAATAATGCAATTATCGACAATCCTAATACGCAAGGAGTGAAATACGCCGGTTCAAAATTAAAACTTATTCCTTACATTCTTTCACTTTTGGAAGGCATTAAAGTTGAAACAATTTTTGATGGATTTGCAGGAACAACGCGCGTTTCACAAGCCTTTGCTCGCTGTGGTTTTACTGTGATTAGCAATGACATTTCAGCATGGAGTTATGTTTTTGGTCTGTGTTATTTGAAAAATAAACAGTCTCCAAATTATTATCAGGAACTTATCAATCATTTGAACACTGTGAAAGGTTATGACGGGTGGTTCACAGAAAATTATGGCGGTTTGGATTTTAACGGTTCTGCCATTCAGCTCGATGGCTCTAAAAGAATTTGGCAAATTCATAACACACAAAAATTAGACGCTGTTCGAGACGAAATCGACACGTTAAATTTGTCGGAAATAGATAAAGCTGTTGCACTCACGAGTTTGATTTTGGCAATGGATGAAGTCGATAGTTCACTTGGACATCATGTTTCGTATTTGAAAGATTGGTCGCCGCGCTCTTATAAAAATATGAAATTAAAAGTCCCAAATGTTTGGGTTAATGAAAAAGATAATCGTGTTTTGAAAGGCGATGTTTTCGACACATTAGAAAATATCACGGTTGATTTAGCCTATTTTGATCCGCCTTATGGTTCAAATAATGAAAAAATGCCGCCGTCACGAGTGCGTTACGCGAGTTACTATCATTTATGGACGACAATTATTTTAAACGACAAACCGACAGTTTTTGGCGCGGCAAATCGGCGAACCGATTGTTCTGATAAAGTTGTCAATTCGGTGTTTGAAGATTTTAGACGTGACAATGATGGATTTGTTGCTGTGAAAGCAATCGAACGTTTAATTGAATCGGCAAAAGCAAAATATGTTGCGTTGTCTTATAGTTCAGGCGGCAAAGCCACCGCAAACGAATTAAACACCATTTTGAATTGCCACGGCACAGTCATCAAAACCATCGAAATTGATTACAAGAAAAATGTTATGGCTGACATGAAATGGACAAATGAATGGCTTAGAGACGCTGAAAAACCTAATCGAGAATTTATTTTTTTGATTGCGAAATGAACAACTATTGAGAAATTAAAAAACTAACTGGAGAAAAATTATGATTTTAGCAGGCGATATTGGTGGAACAAAAACATTGTTAGCGATTTTTGACGGTGAAAATTGTGTAATAAAACACCGTTTTGAAAGTGCAAATTACGCGACTTTTCACGCATTATTAGACGATTTTTTGGATTTAATTCCGAATGTGAAAATTGAAGCGGCTTGTCTTGGTGTTGCAGGACCAATTGTTGATGGTGATTGTGTAACAACGAACTTACCTTGGAAATTAACGTGTTACGAAATTGGCGAACAATTAAACACGAAAAAAGTGACGTTACTAAATGATTTAGAAGCTGCCGCGTGGGGCGTTTTAGCATTACCTGAAAGTAATTTTGTCGCATTGAATCCAAATGCAAAAAAACAAGTGGGTAATTGTGCGGTTTTAGCAGCCGGAACGGGATTAGGCGAAGCTATTATTTTCTACGATGGTACACAACACCATGTTATTGCGAACGAAGGTGGACATTGTGATTTTGCGCCAACCGATGCCCAACAAATTGAATTACTGTCGTTCATGCAAGCGAATTTTCCTGAACACGTCAGTTATGAACGTTTAGTTTCGGGTGTTGGCATCGAGGCAATTTACGAATTTTTGTGTGCATCAGATTATCCATTTTATGAATCAATTGAAGCCGAAATCACAGATGCCGAGGATAAAGCGGCAGTGATTGGTGCAGCAGCAGTTGCAAACAGCAGTGCGTTATGTGTTGCCACATTGCAATTATTTTCAAGAATTTATGGCGCAGAGGCGGGGAATTTAGCGTTGAAATGTTTGCCTTATGGTGGCGTATATTTAGCGGGTGGTATTGCAGCGAAATGTTTGCCCGTGTTGCAACAAGGCGCGTTTCTCGAAGGATTTTTAGCGAAAGGTCGTTATCGTGGTGCGTTAGAAAAAATCGCCGTTAACGTGTGTATTCATCCCGAAGTTGGATTATTAGGTGCGTTGTATTTTGCTAAAAAATAAAAAAAGTACATCCCCCCGCCTTACAGGCTGCCCCCTTTGAAGGGGGAGCGGCGATAGCCGCAGGGGGCTGTGCTTTAATATCAAGTTACTCAATCACAGACAATCCACCCATATAAGGCAACAACACTTCTGGAATATGAATACGTCCGTCCGCATCTTGATAATTTTCCATCACAGCAATCAACGTGCGACCTGCGGCAAGTCCCGAACCGTTCAAGGTATGCACGAGTTCTGGTTTGCCCGTTTCAGGATTACGCCACCGTGCTTGCAAACGACGCGCTTGGAAATCTCTAAAATTACTGCACGATGAAATTTCACGATACGCATTTTGCCCAGGCAACCACACTTCTAAATCATAGGTTTTACTCGAAGAAAAACCGGTGTCACCTGCACACAAAAGCATTTTGCGATACGGCAATTTTAATTTTTGTAAAATCATTTCAGCATGATGGGTCAAATCGTCATGTGCCTGCGCCGAATCTTCGGGCTTGGTGATTTGCACGATTTC
>JAQTOX010000170.1 GCA_028713055.1 Methylococcales bacterium
ATTGGTTTATTGCCGGCACACGTTATTTGCGTATTGGATGAAGCGTATTTTGAATTTGTCAGTCAAACGAAAACTATAGATTCAGTTTCGTGGTTGCAAAATTCTCCGAATTTAATCATCACCCGCACTTTTTCAAAAGCCTACGGTTTAGCAGGGTTACGTGTAGGTTATAGTTTGTCGAGTGTTGAAATCGCTGATTTGTTAAACCGAGTGCGTCAACCATTTAATAATAATTCTCTTGCGTTAGTTGCCGCCAAAGCTGCATTGAATGATCTGGAACACGTTCGTGCCACGATTGAAAATAACGAATTGGGAATGAAGCAACTCACAGAAGGTTTCAAAGAATTGGATTTAACCTGGATTCCATCAGCAGGCAATTTTGTTTCGGTTGACTTAAAACAAGCTGGCGCACCCATTTACGAAAAATTATTGCGTAAAGGCGTGATTGTGCGTCCTATTGATGTGTATGAAATGCCAAATTTTTTACGCATCAGCATTGGTACACCCACCGAAAATGCGAAATTTTTAAATGCTTTGAAGGAAGTTTTGATTGATGTTTAAACGAGTATGTGTGATTGGCGTAGGTTTAATTGGTGGGTCGATTGCAAAAGCGGCGCGTGCTAATGGATTAGTGGAAACGCTTGTCGGCTTTGGGCGTTTGGATGACGTTGAAAATTTGCAACTTGCCAAAGACTTAAACGTGATTGACGAGTTTTACACCGATATTGAAACGGCGGTAACAGAGGCGGATTGTGTAATTATTGCCACGCCTGTTGCAGCAACAGAAAACATTTTGCGTTTGCTAAAACCGTTTTGGTCGAAAGACACGGTTTATTTCGATGTCGGTAGCACGAAAGGTAATGTTGTTGCCGCTGCCGAAACGGTTTTTGGTTTTGTGCCAGACAATTTCATTCCCGCTCATCCCATTGCAGGTGCAGAAAATAGCGGAGTTCAAGCGGCGTTAGTTGATTTGTTCGTGAATAAACGCCTGATTCTTACACCGCTTGAAAATACCGACGCGGTGGCGTTACAAAAAACGCAGCAGTTTTGGGAAAAAATCGGCGCGGTAGTTTCGATTATGGACGTGCAGCAACACGACAGCGTGTTGGCTGCAACCAGTCATTTGCCACATTTGTTAGCGTTTGCGTTAGTCGATATGTTAGGGCGACGGGATGAGCAAGAAGAGATTTTTAAATATGCAGCAGGTGGTTTTAGAGATTTCACCCGCATTGCTTCAAGCGATCCAATTATGTGGCAAGCGATTTGTGCAGCGAATAAATTAGAACTTTTGCCGCTGCTTGAGCAATTTAAAACAGAACTCACTAAAATTCAGAATTTATTAGAAACTGGTAATTATCTGAAACTTTTTGAATTATTTAGTTATGCGAATACCGCACGAGAACGTTTTTTGAATCAAACAAAAAATTGAAAAGAAATTCTATTTATGTGACGTAGTTCCGGTAATTTTTTTGAAAATAAGTAGAATGCCGTACATTTTTAATGTGAAACTTTAAAAAAGGGGATATTCACTTTGCTAAGAATGAGCCATTTATGAATGATGCAACTGAATACGGTCTAAATTTTAAATTGGGTTTTGGTAATCGCAAATTATTCGCTGTTGTTACGGCACACAGTGACCAAATTAAGCTGTCTCCTCACATTATTCAGGAATGTTTAGAAAAAGCGACGCTTTCACATTTATTTATCAACGAGTATTCCGTTCACGATTTAGTCTATCGCTATAATTACTCAGCGAATGAAGCATTTGAATTTGAAATCGGTGAGGTGCGTGACGCAAGTTGTGAAATTCATATTTCTGAAGACAATATGCAAGCGCGTTTGACGTTAACACTTAATTTTGGTGGTAAGGAAGTTACGCTCTCTGATGTACAGCAATTATTGCAAGACAAAAGCATTGTTTGGGGAATTACACCCACCGAAAACATCGAAGCAGTCTTAGCGAACGGTGAAGTGTCTGATTTTTTGATTGCTCGAGGACTCGAAATGATTCCCGGTGTCGATGCACAATTTTTGAGTCTCCTTCCAGATGTACAGCAGAGAGAACGAAAACCACTTGTTGATGACGATGGAATTGTGGATTACCGCGAATTAGGCAGTGTAGTTATCGTCAATCAAAACGATGTTTTGATGGTTCGAATTCCACCTATTCAAGGAAAAAAAGGACGAAATATTTTTGGCGAAATTGTTCTGCCGAGCGGTGGCGAGGACACGCCGTTTTCTGGCGATAAAAAAGGAATTTGTTTAAATCCTGAAAACGAAAATCAACTTATATCCAGCATAACCGGACAGCCCGTTCTGGTTCCAAATGGAATAATTGTATTGCCCGTTTTAACCGTGAAGCGTGTAGATTTGTTGTCGGGAAACATTCGTTTTGATGGTTCAGTAATAGTGACTGGCGATGTGAAAGATGGAATGAAAGTTTATGCGCTTGAAGATATTGTGATTGAAGGCAATGTTGCCAGTGCAATACTTGAGTGCATGGGAAGTTTAGTTATTAAAGGTAGCGTCACGGGCAATTGTGAATTGATTGCTAATGGCGACGTTGTTATCAAAGGTGGTATCCAGGGGTATAGCAAATCAGAGCATTCGAAAGAGGACGAACATTCTGCAAAAATTATCACACGTGGTTCAGTTAATATTGGGTTTGTAGAAAATTTTACCATCGAAGCAGGTGGCGACATCGTTATCGATAAGTATTCGATGAATACGCATTTAATGTCTCAAAATAAAATTGTTGTCGGCAATAAAAATATAGGTAGAAAGTCGTCAATAATCGGCGGCGTTACGTGGGCGATGACCATGGTTAAAGGTACGATCATCGGTTCAAGCGCGGGGATAGCGACACGTATTCAAGTGGGTATAAATCCCTACGTTCAAAAACGAATGATAGCTATAAAAAATGCGTTGATTCCAAACTCGAAGAGTCAAAATGATATTCGCGCTGTTTTGTCATTCATGGATGAGCATCCCGAAAAAAGGAATGAAGACACGCTCGAAAAGCTGTATCACACATTGAGTAAGTTAATTATTGAAGCTGATGCGTATCACGACGAATTAAATGAATTAGTCGTGAATACGAGCAGCATCGACCATTCCAAAGTTATCGCGACACTTGGGGTTTATCCAGGAACAGAGATTCAAATTAACAACGTACTTTGGAAGGCACAAGAAAATCGCGGTCGAAGCGTTTTCAGAGTTGTAAAACGAGAAATAAGTATAAATAGCCGTTAGAATTCCAGCAAAGACGACAGAATGTTAATGCGCGTAATCATCATCTTTTTGAAAGAAATCAACGTGAACATTCACACCCAGTTTTTCTGTGTGTTCTGGTATTAAACTTAACGATTGCGATACGTTTTCTATCAGCACGTCAGCGACTTTTTCGGCATTGTCTGGTGAATGAAGGCTTTCTAGTAACACAATGAAACTATTACCATCCACTCGTGCCACAGAATCACCATTCCGTAGTCGTTCACGGATCGATTGCTCCATTTTCTGTAATAATTCACTGCCTTGAGCGTGGCTAAAATTATCGCTTAGAGCTTCAAAATCTCCCAAATCAAGCGTCAACATCGCGACATGCTTACCGTTGCGACGTTCTACATCAAATTGGTGTGTTAGTTTTGCCATAGTATTTTTCCTCTTTATGGAAAATTGTTATCTGAGTATAAACGGCAAGTTTTTTTATTCAACAGTCTAATTCAAAAAATTCCAATACTTTCCGTTCGTTTCCCGCAAACTTTCAACTGTCACACCCTCTCGATTTAATCGCACCATCATCGCACCACTGTTCGCACTCGTTAGAACTTTCGCATTGACCGATTGATAACGCGCCAACACG
>JAQTOX010000171.1 GCA_028713055.1 Methylococcales bacterium
CACCCGTAATTGTGCCGCCTGTACCTACACCAGAAACAAGAATATCGATTTCACCATCGGTATCATTCCAAATTTCGGGACCTGTTGTTTTCTCGTGAATAGCTGGATTCGCTGGATTTTTAAATTGTTGAAGTAATACATAACGTTCAGAATTTGATGCCGCAATTTCTTCGGCTTTCGCTATGGCACCACTCATGCCTTTTGCGCCCTCTGTTAACACTAACTTCGCACCAAACGCGGCAAGCAATTTGCGACGCTCTAAACTCATCGTTTCTGGCATCGTCAATGTTAATGGAATGCCTTTTGCGGCGGCAACAAACGCCAATGCAATGCCTGTATTACCACTGGTAGGTTCTATAAGTTCTTTTCCTTCACCTAGCAAACCACGTTGCTCAGCATCGGCTATCATCGCTGCGCCAATACGACACTTTACGGAATAAGCAGGATTGCGCCCTTCTATTTTGGCAAGCACAGTGACTGGTGCGCCATCGGTGATGTGGTTAAGTCTGATTAGAGGGGTGTTCCCGATAGATTGAGAATTGTCTTTGTACCAGTGCGACATAAAAATTCCTCTTGATTCCAGAAATGGTTGTAATTTAGTGATATGTTTAATTTGTAAATTTCTAGGGGTTATGAAAGGCATCCCTAAATTTATGATTGTTGTTTGCCTTGTGACGACGGGGAAAAGTATATGGAAAATTTTTTCTTTTGAAATCAACATTTTTAGATGGCGACATCTAAATTTTAAATATCCAATTGCTAGATATTTATATCGAATCTTACTGTTTTACTTTTTGTCTATTTTTTTCTATCGTTGAAATGAGCCTCCGCACTATGACTTATACGCGGCATGATTTTTTTATTTTCAAGAGGTTTAAATATATGAGTGATAAATATAAACCAGTCGACAACAGTGATTTGTTGATAGCAAGCCATATTCGTTGGAAACTAAAATTACGCGATGCGATAGACAATAAGACAAAACTTGATGCCTCCTTTATTTCAAGAGACGACTGCTGTGTTCTGGGCAAATGGCTACATGGTTCTGACACTTATAGACAAATGAACAATCTGCAAAGTTATCGTGAATGTGTAGTAAAACACGCTGACTTCCATTCCGAAGCCGGCAAATTGGCTAACCTTATCAACGCAGGTGAATATGATGCCGCGCAACAATTATTGAGCAATGGAGAATCCAATTTTAATCGTGCCTCTGCTAACGTAGTTTCCACAATTTTCAGATTGGAAAAAGAAACATTAGACGTTGCCAAAAAAAGCGATAAACAGCGTGCTGTCATTAAGTCTGTTGAGAATCACTGGTTCAACAATTTTGTTTATGCAAAGCTCCCAGCCTATTAAAATCAAGCAGATAAAGAATTTTAAATCATAAGCAAATCTGTCAGGAGAATACAAAATGAGTAGGGTTTATAACTTTGGTGCAGGTCCCGCAACATTGCCAGAATCTGTTTTGAAAAAAGCGCATGACGAAATGATGGAATGGCATTCCACGGGTATTTCTGTAATGGAAATGGGGCATCATAGTAAAGAGTTTGCAAGTATCGTCGAACAAGCCGAAGTGAATTTGCGTGAGTTATTGTCAATTCCCGCTTCATATCAGGCACTGTTTTTGCCGGGAGGTGGAACAGGACAATTTGCAGCAGTGCCTTTAAATTTAGGACGCGATAAAGCCAAATTTGCCTACGTGCATACAGGGCAATGGTCTGGAAAGGCAATCGCTGAAGCCGCTCGTTATGGCGAAGTGCAAGTCGCGGCGAGTTCAAAAGAACAAGGCTTCACGCTTATTCCACCACGTTCAGAATGGAAATTTGATTCTGATGTAGCTTATTTGCATTACACGGCAAATGAAACCATTAGCGGTGTTGAATTTCAAAGTGCGCCAGAGGTCGGTGATATAACGCTTGTTGCGGATATGTCCTCAAATATCTGTTCTCGTCCAATCGATGTGAATCAATTTGGTGTCATTTATGCCGGCGCACAAAAGAATTTAGGCTCGGCAGGAATTACCATTGTGATTGTGCGTGACGACTTAATTGGTCATGCTCATCCTTTTACACCTTCGATTTTTGATTATAAATTGCAGGCAAATGAACACTCTATTTTGAATACACCACCTACGTACAGTTGGTATATGCTTGGACTGGAGTTGGAATGGCTAAAAGAACAGGGCGGGATTGCAGCGGTTGAAAAACGCAACATTCGTAAAGCAGAAAAACTTTATGCGGTTATCGATGAATCCTCGTTTTATTTAAACAAGGTTGATTCCGCCGTTCGATCACGCATGAATGTGCCATTTCATTTGGCAGACGACACTCTTGAACAAGCCTTTTTAACTCAGGCAAAGGAACACGGCTTAGTTAATCTAGCAGGGTATCGTTCAATTGGTGGACTGCGAGCTAGTATCTACAACGCGATGAGTGAAGAAGGCGTAGATAAATTGGTTGCATTCATGCGCGAATTTGAGAAAACACAAGGATAAAGAAAAAATAACCGAACGAAAAAACTGCTTTATGTTTTAAAACGTGAAGCCGGTTTTTTTGTATTTAAATTTCAAAAGTGGATTGTGTGAGCAATTCTGTCAATGCGTCATAACTAACTGGTCTGCTAAAATAATAGCCTTGCACTGTATCGCAACCACATTCTTTCAAATAATTGAGTTGCTCTAGCGTTTCCACACCTTCTGCAATCACGTTTAAACGCAAACTTTTCGCCATGTTCACAATTGCACTGACAATCGTATTCGCATCGTTATGTTCAGCGAGGTCTTGAATAAATGACTGATCGATTTTTAATTTATCCAACAACGGTAATTTCGTCAAATAACTAAGCGACGAATAACCCGTGCCAAAATCATCAATCGAAAAATAAATACCTAAATCTTTGCATTGCGTCATAAAATTCAGCGTTACCGCATGATTTTCCATAATCACGCTTTCAGTCAATTCGAGTTCCAAACGATTACCCGCAACGCCAGTTTGCTGCAAAATTTCGCTAATTTTGTCGAACAGCTTGCCCGCTTGTAACTGGCGCAACGATACATTTACAGCCACTTTAAATGATGAGAAACCTAATACTTGCCATGTTTTTATATCTTCACAGGCTTGTTGTAAAACCCATTCGCCAATCGGGTTAATTAAACCGCAATCTTCAGCAATCGAAATAAAATCAAGCGGTGAAACCATGCCGCGTCGTGGATGTTTCCAGCGCAATAAGGCTTCCACGCCAATAATTTTTTGGCTAATTAAATCAATTTGCGGCTGGTAATACAGTGAAAATTGTTTTTCTTCGATAGCTTCGTGTAAATCCCGCTCCATTGCCAAACGATGTTCGAGGTGTGTGTTCATTTTCAAATTGAAAAAACAAAAACGTCCTCGACCGGCACTTTTAGCGTGGTACATAGCAATATCGGCATGGCGAGTGAGCATATTGCTATCACGTCCATTTTGCGGATAAATGCTAATGCCTACGCTAGTTCTAATCGACAATACTTGCCCATCGATGTCAAACGGCTCTTTGATAACATCAATAATTTTTTGCGCCACATTCGCCGCACCATCAGCGTTGGTGTTACTTAAAATAATGACAAATTCGTCGCCTCCTAAACGTCCTGCGGTATCAACCGCCCGCAAACTACTTTCCAATCGTGCCGCCACTTGACGCAACAATGAATCACCGTATTGATGTCCGAGCGAATCATTAACGACTTTAAAATCATCTAAATCTAAAAAGAGCAGTGCAAAATTTTTGCTTTCCCGATAAGAAAAATGAATCATTTGCTCGATACGTTCGTTGATCAACACGCGATTTGGTAATTGCGTCAACGAATCATAATGCGCG
>JAQTOX010000056.1 GCA_028713055.1 Methylococcales bacterium
AAACTTAAAATTGGGTTTAACGTTCCACCGAAAAAATCACCGAATGTTCCCCAGTTTCCATTGTCATCACTTAATTGATGGTGAAATTTGAAAAAATAAAAACCAAGTACAACGACAACAGCAACGCTTGCAGTTATTGCAATGTAATGTTTAATCAAAAACTCTCGAATCTTGTTGAGCATCTTAAAAACTCAAACCTCACGTGGGTCAGAATTCTCCAAAACGGTATCCGTTTGTTGTTGTCTAAATTCTTCTAACGCGCCGCGATATTGCGAATGTTTGTTGCTGATAATTGCCGCCGCGAGCAATGCCGCGTTAATTGCACCCGCTTTACCAATTGCCAACGTTCCAACAGGAATTCCCGCAGGCATTTGCACAATCGACAATAACGAATCCATGCCGTTCAACGCTTTCGATTGCACAGGCACGCCCAAAACGGGAACGGCTGTTTTTGCCGCTGTCATCCCTGGTAAATGCGCCGCGCCACCTGCACCCGCAATAATGACTTCTAAACCTTTGCTTTCCGCACTTTCGGCGTAAGCGAACAATTTATCAGGCGTGCGATGCGCCGAAACGACTTCAACATCATGCGGAATGCCTAATTTTTCTAATGTTTGTGCGGCAAATTGCATCGTCTCCCAATCAGACGTTGAACCCATGATAATGCCTACGAGTGCAGTCATTTTGTTTCCTTAAAATTTTCTAAATTCAAAATATCCAACATCACCTCGACATTCGAGTCGGAATCATTCAACGCTGGAATGTAACGATAATTTTCGCCGCCTGCTTCGTGGAAAACCGTTTTATTTTCCATCGCAATTTCTTCAAGCGTTTCCAAACAATCGACCGCAAAACCTGGGCAAACTAAATCGACGTTTTTCACGCCTTCTTTTGGCAGAGCTTGCAACGTGTCCACGCAATACGGTTTTAACCATTCGGCTTTGCCAAAACGCGATTGAAAAACCAACCGCCATTCATTTGCTTGCAAACCTAATTTATCTGCTAACAATTGCGCGGTTTTCTGGCATTGATAAAAATACGGGTCGCCTTTTTTAGTCAGCATTTCGGGCAAACCGTGAAACGACATAATCAACAGTTCATTTTTCGGTTTTTCGCGCCATGCCGTTTCAATGGATTCCGCCAACGCAGAAATATAACGCTCGTTTTGGTGATAGTCACTGATAAAACGAAAACTCGGCAAATGCCACCAACTGTTTAATTCACTCGTTAAGGTGTCATAAACAGGCGCGGCAGTGGTTGAAGAATACTGCGGATAAAGCGGCAAAATAATAATTTCATTCACGCCTTGTTCTTTGAATTGCTGCAAGCGTGTTTTCATCGACGGTTCGCCATACGTCATCACATAATCAACAACCACGTTTTGCGAACTCAGTTTTGCCGCGACTTTTTCACTCAATTGGCGCGTGTAAAACGTCAACGGCGAACCTTTCTGAGCATCCCAAATTTTTGCGTAAGCCTGTGCAGATTTTCGCGGACGAAATGGCAGAATAAAACCGTGCAAAATCACGCGCCAAACAGGTCGTGGTACATTTACCACACGTCTATCGCCTAAAAATTCTTTTAGAAATTGACGCACTGCTGACACGGTTGGCGCAGTTGGTGAACCTAAATTCGCAAGCAAAATGCCGATTTTTTTATCTGCCATTTCAAACAATCCTAGCGATTGATTAAGTTTAAGAATTCAGAACGGGTGCTGATTTCTTTTCGGAAAATGCCTTTCATCGCCGACGTTGTCATGACCGAATTTTGTTTTTCCACGCCGCGCATCATCATGCACAAATGTTTGGCTTCAATCACAACCGCCACACCGCGTGCGCCTGTGGCTTGTTCAATTGCATCGGCGATTTGTTTGGTGAGTTTTTCTTGAATTTGCAAACGGCGGGCGTACATATCAACGACACGAGCAATTTTCGACAAACCTAACACTTTGCCATCGGGTAAATAACCGACGTGGCATTTACCAATAAATGGCAATAAATGATGTTCACACAACGAATATAACTCGATGTCTTTGACGATAACCATATCTTCACTATCGGCGGTAAAAATCGCGCCGTTTAAAACTTCTTCTAACGTTTTGTCGTAGCCATTGTTTAAAAATTTAAATGCTTTTGCCGCACGTTTTGGGGTATCGACTAAGCCCTCGCGTGTCAAATCTTCACCGATAGCTTCAATAATTTGTGCGTAATTCGCTTCCATAGCTTTCATAACGTTAAATCTCAAAATAAAAAATGAGTTAAAAATGCTTAAAAGTGTAGCACGCTACTTTGATTTGTCACGTTTTGTGGCGTGTTTTGTGACCAGCAAAAAACAGCTCGACAAATTTTCTATGGCATAATAGCCGCCGTTTCACTTCTTTTTTCACACACATTATAAAAATAACGAGGATATACAATGAGTTTTTTCATTTCTGACGCTTTTGCCGAACCCGCCGCTGCTGCCGCTCAAGAACCTGGTGTTTTAGGAATGGTATTCCCATTGGGAATTTTACTGTTTTTCTATATGTTATTTTTACGTCCGCAAGCTAAACGTGCGAAAGAAAAAAAACAAATGGTAGACTCTTTGGCGAAGGGTGCTGAAGTTGTGACTTCGGGCGGAATTTTGGGCAAAGTCGCTGAAATCGATGACAACTTTGTTAAAATCGAAATCAGTGACAATACATTTATTCAAGTGCAACGTCACAACATCGAAAGCATGATGCCTAAAGGCACTTATAAAGCCATGCACAGAAAAACGGTTCAATAAAAGACGTAACTTTAGCGGAATAAACGCAATGCAAAACCATTTTCCCCTTTGGAAAAACATCGTCATCATTTTGGCGTTTTTAATTTCCATTATTTATTCGTTACCCAATTTATACGGGGACGATCCATCGGTTCAAATTTCACACGTCGTCAACAAACTTACGCAAACGCAAGCTAGTGATATTGAAAACACGATTAAAACGACAGGCGCAACCGTAAAAACATTTGAATTTAAAGACGGCAAAGTATTGGCTCGCTTGACCAATACCGACGATCAAATGAAAGTTGCCGATTTATTGCGTGACAAAATGGGCAACGATTACACCGTTGCTTTAAATCTTGCGCCCAATACGCCTACTTGGTTACGTGCTATCGGCGCACAAGCCATGTATTTAGGTCTCGATTTACGCGGCGGGGTGCATTTCCTTCTTGAAGTCGATATGGATGCCGCCGTTAAGCAAGCCGAAGAACGTTATAACGACGATTTACGGTTGGCATTGCGCGAAGCGAAAATCCATTATCAAGCGGTTTCAAAAGATAATGGTTTTATCAAAGTCACTCTAAAATCAGCAGATGATAAAACGCAGTTAATGGAACTGTTAAGCAAAGAATTTCGTGGTTTGACAGTCACTGAACCCGAAGCCGCTGAACAAGTTTGGTTAAAGGTTTCAGAAACTGACGTACGCGAAATCAAAAAATCGGCTGTTGCACAAAACATGACCACTTTGCGAAATCGTGTGAATGAATTAGGGGTTGCCGAACCTGTAATTCAACAGCAAGGTGAAAATCGCATTATGGTGCAATTACCTGGTGTGCAAGATACGTCACGTGCCAAAGAAATTTTGGGTACAACAGCGACGTTGGAATATCACTTAGTCGATACCGAACATGACGTACAACAAGCAGTTTCTGGACATGCACCGCTCGGCAGCCGTTTGTATTATGAGAAAAATGGCAGTCCAATTTTGCTCGATAAACGCATTATTATTACTGGCGATCAAATCGTGGATTCGGCTTCGAGTAGCGATGATGACGGTCGTCCATCGGTGAGTATTACGCTTAACGGAATTGGTGCATCGAAAATGGGTAAACTGACCCAAGTCAGCATCGGCAAACCCATGGCGGTGGTATTTATTGAATATAAAAACGAAACTCGCGTTGTGAATGGTCAAAAAGTTCGCCATAAAGAAAAAGTCGAAAAAGTCATCAGCGTGGCGACGATTCAAGGCGTATTCAGCAAACGTTTCCAGACGACTGGTTTAGACAGTCCACAAGAGGCGCGTAATTTGTCTTTATTACTCAGAGCTGGTGCGTTAGCTGCACCGGTTGATATTGTTGAAGAACGCACTGTCGGGCCAAGCCTTGGTCAAGATAATATCAATAAAGGGATGATGTCATTTTTTGTTGGTTTCGCGTTAGTTGTATTGTTTATGGCAGTTTATTACCGTTTGTTCGGTGTGATTGCAAACATGGCATTAGCATTTAACGTTGTGATTGTGGTGGCGATTTTGTCTATGTTACAAGCGACGTTAACGTTACCTGGGATTGCGGGAATTATTTTGACGGTGGGGATGTCGGTCGATGCGAACGTGTTAATTTTTGAGCGTATTAAAGAAGAACTCAATAATGGCAACAGTCCACAATCCTCTATTTTTGCAGGTTATGACAAAGCCTTCGGGACAATTTTAGATTCGCATTTTACAAACTTAGTGGTCGCTGTCGTGTTATTTGCCTTCGGTACAGGTTCAGTAAAAGGTTTTGCAGTGACGTTGATTATCGGTATTTTGTCTTCAATGTTCACAGCGATTACGGGTACTCGGATGATTATCAACTGGATTTATGGCGACAAGCAGGTTGAAAAGTTGTCGATTTAGAAAATGCTAACGGGTAAGTAGAATTTTTCGCTTACCCATTTCACGCTGAACCCCTTCCCTTAAAATTTAAAAATGAAAACAACAAACATCAATTTTATTGGCAATCGCAACATCGCCCTGATTTTTTCGGGCGTACTTTCACTGATTTCCATTATTTCGCTTGCCACACAAGGTTTGCACATGGGTATCGATTTTACTGGCGGCACACTTATTGAAGTCGGTTATCAACAACCTGCGGATTTAAATGTTTTGCGGCAAAAACTCGATACCGAAGGCTTTGAAGATGCCACAGTGCAAAACTTCGGTACAGCTAAAGACGTGTTAATTCGTCTTAAACTTCAAGAAGGCGTAAGCAGTGCAGATTTAAGCACTAAAGTTTTAGATACCATCAACAAAGACGTAACCGAACCTGCCAGTTTGCGTCGCGTTGAATTCGTAGGACCACAAGTCGGTGACGATTTGGCAGAGGATGGTTTTTTAGCGTTGCTTTATTCGTCACTTGCCATTTTGGCGTACATCGCATGGCGATTTGAATGGAAATTTTCACTCGGTGCGATCATCGCTACGTTTCACGATGTCATCGTGACGTTGGGTTTATTTTCAATTCTCGGTTTGGAGTTTGATTTGACCGTGTTAGCAGCCGTTCTAGCGTTAATCGGTTATTCACTCAACGACACGATTGTGGTTTACGACCGGATTCGTGAAGGTTTCCGCGAATTTAGAGATAAATCAACCGAAGAAATCATGAATATTTCCGTCAATGTCACATTAAGCCGCACCATTATGACTTCATTGACGGTTTTACTCGTGTTGGTATCTCTATTTTTCTTAGGCGGTGAAACGATTCATAACTTCTCATTAGTGCTTCTGTTCGGAGTATTTTTTGGAACGTACTCATCGATTTTCATCGCCAGTCCAGCGGCATTGCTACTCGGCATTAGTCCTGCCGATTTGATGATTCCGGTTAAAGACAATTCCGACATCGCGCATTTGCCTTAAATCATTGACCATTATTTAAACGTGAAAGCCCCAATTCGCTTAACGCGGTTTGGGGGAAACAACTGAACACTAAAATCTATGATAATTTATGAAAATCTACACTAATTTCACTGACTAACTATTGACAATGTTACTCGCCCATAAAATTGAATTGCGCCCAACACCTGAACAAATGGTGTATTTGGATAAAGCCTGTGGCTCAAAACGCCATTGCTTTAATCAGTTGTTGGCGCATTTTAGTCAGGCAGAAAATAAATGGTCAAAAGCAGAAGGTTATCAGCACTATATCAACGTGATTCGTAAAGAATTCGAGTGGTACAACGAAGTTTCAAGTCGCGTGACGCGCAACGCGATTGATGACTTAGACAACGCTTTTAAACACTTTTTTAGACGTGTGAAAGCCAAACAAAAAGCAGGTTTTCCACGTTTCAAAAAGAAAGATTTACGCGATAGTTTTGCGTTACGTGAATTGGCAAAGTTCGATGTTATCGGTCGTGGATTGCGGATTGAAAAACTGAAAACAAAAATTGAAATGCGCCAGCCGCTACGCTTTCAAGGCACAGCAAAACAGGTAAGAATTTCAAAACGTGCGGGCAAATACTTTGCCTCGATTTTGGTTGATACCGACAATTACAACCCCAACGATGTTGACCGTCAAAAATCGGTGGGTGTCGATTTTGGCATCAAAGAATTAGCGGTTTTAAGCACTGGTAAAGTATTTGCCGCGAATCAAAAGTTGAAAGTAAGCCTACGACAATTGGCAAAACTTCAACGCAACTTATCCAAGAAAGTGAAAGGTTCAAACCATCGAGCGAAAGCCAAGCTCAAGATTCAAAAACTCCACTTTCGGATTATCTGACCAAAAACTTTGACGTAATTACCATTGAAGATTTGAACGTCAAAGGTATGGTAAAAAATCGAAAACTCAGCCGTGCCATAAGCGATGCAGGTTTTGGTTATCTGCGCCAGATGGTTGAGTACAAGGCAAAACTTAGAAGCTGCATCGTTGTTGTCGCAAATCGATTCTTTCCCAGCTCTAAAACCTGTTCATGTTGTGGAAAAATAAAAACAGATTTAACACTGGCAAATAGGATTTTTACCTGCGAGTGTGGATTTAGCGTGGACAGAGATTTAAACGCCGCGCTAAATTTAAATAAATACGGTCTGGACACGCTTACAGCCTGACCTTAAACGCACACAAGAGCAAAGTTAGACCACAGTTTCATCGTGGCTTTTGCGTTGACAGTGTGAATAGATACTAGAAAATCATAGATTTTATGGATTTTCATAGGTTTTTAGTAGCGGTTTTTTATTAAAACTAACTGGCTTAAAATACATGCAATTCAAACTCAATGCGCCCTACTCTACGTCAATTGGTCAGCAACAAGCCATTGCACAATTAACCACAAATTTTTCCACGTCTCAAAAACAAACATTGCTTGGTATTACTGGCAGCGGCAAAACGTTTGTGATGGCAAATGTGATTGAAAAATTGCAAAAACCAACGCTGATTATTGCCCACAATAAAACCCTAGCCGCGCAACTGTTCACCGAATTAAAAGAGCTTTTTCCAGAAAATCGGGTCGAGTATTTCATTTCGTATTACGACTATTACCAGCCTGAATCGTATTTGCCCACGACCGATACTTATATCGAAAAAGATTCCAGCGTGAACGTGGCAATTGAAAAAATGCGTTTGCACGCTGTGTCGAGCTTAATCAGCCGCCACGATACGATTGTCGTGGCGAGCATTAGTTGTATTTACAGTTTGGGAAATCCTGACGATTTCAAAAAGATGGCTGTGCCGCTCATTAAAGGTGAAAAATTAAAACGCACCGATTTATTAAAATCCCTGATTGCCATCCAATACGAACGAAACGACGCGGCATTAGACGCGGGGAAATTTCGCGTGCGGGGCGATGTGGTCGATATTATTCCGGCTTATGAAAGTAATATTTTGCGCGTCACGCTTGAAGATAATTTAATTCAATCTGTTAAAGAAATTGATCCACTCACAGGTGATTTAATTTCGCAAATCGACAAAACCGTTTTATATCCCGCCAAACAATACGTTATTCCCGAAGAGAAAAAACAACGCGCTATGCTAACTATTCGCGCGGAATTAGAAGCGCGTTTGCCAGATTTGTCGCCGCTCGAAGCGCAACGTTTAAAACAACGTATCGAATACGATTTAGAAATGATTGCCGAAATGGGTTATTGCTCAGGGATTGAAAATTACAGCCGCTGTTTTGAAAATCGCAACGCAGGCGAGCCGCCGTTTACGTTGATGGATTATTTCGGTGACGATTATTTGCTGATTATCGATGAAAGCCATCAAACTTTGCCGCAATCTCGCGCCATGTATAACGGTGATTTTGCACGGAAGAAAAATTTAGTCGATTTTGGATTTCGTTTGCCGTCCGCGTTTGATAATCGTCCGCTCAAATTTGATGAATTTGAAAGCAAAATGCGAACAACGCTTTTCGTCTCCGCCACGCCAGCGGATTATGAATTAGCGCAAAGTCAAAACGTGGTCGAATTGATTATTCGCCCGACCGGTTTGCTCGACCCTGAAATTTTTGTGCATCCGATTTCAGGGCAAATGCCGCATTTAATTGAGCAAGCAAAACTCGTGATTGAACGTGGTGAACGGGTGTTGATTACCACGCTTACCAAACGCATGGCAGAAGATTTAACCGATTATCTTGCAAAAGAAATGCTAAAAGTGCGTTATCTGCACAGCGATGTCGATAGTTTGGAACGCATCGAGTTAATTCGCCAACTTCGCGCCGGTGAATACGATATTTTGGTCGGCATCAATTTATTGCGTGAAGGCTTGGACATTCCCGAAGTAAGTTTGGTCGCCATTTTGGATGCAGACAAAGAAGGCTTTTTGCGTGACGAACGCAGTTTGATTCAAACCATTGGCAGAGCTGCGCGAAACAGCAACGGCAAAGTAATTTTATTTGCGGACAAAATAACTGGCTCGATGCAACGTGCAATGGACATTACGCAAAATCGTCGTACCGCGCAAATTGCCCACAATGAAAAATACGGCATTACGCCACAAACGATTGTGAAATCGGTCAGCGAAAAACAAGGCAACATTAAAGGCGTTAAACATTTAGGCAAAGCCGACATTGAGCGGCAACTGATTGAACTCGACGCGCAAATGCGTGTTTGTGCCGCGCAACTTGATTTTGAAAAGGCGATTGAATTACGCGACAGAATCGCGCAGTTGAGGAAAATACAGTAATGCGCCTAACTGAAAAACAACAAACCATCATCCGCGCCGCGTGTGAGCAGCATTTTTCAGATGGGAAATGTTGGCTGTTTGGTTCACGAGTGGACGACAACAAACGTGGCGGCGATATTGATTTGTATATCGAAACCAGCGAAGCCGATGTGACAAATGTCGTCAATGCAAAACTCGCTTTTTTAGTAACGCTCACGCGCCAATTGGGCGAACAGAAAATTGATGTCGTCGTGCATCGTGCGAATTCAGAATTGCTCCCCATTCATCAAATTGCTAAACAAACGGGAATTTTATTGTGAAAAAAATGTATAAAACAATCGATTTATTTGCAGGTATCGGTGGCATTCGCTTAGATTTTGAAACACACAATTGCAAAAACGTCTTTTCCTCTGAGTGGGATAAAGATGCACAGAAAATGTATCAGGCAAAATTGCCACCTGAAAAACGATTGATTAAAAACATAAAATTACGCATTAGTCCATTGTATTTCTTTTGCCATTTTGACCAATTCAAAAGACTCCCCATTTGACAACCTCTGCCTAAATCTCTCAAATTCAGAAAAACCGCATTTTTTATAAAATGGCTCACCAGAAAGTGTCGCTGTCAGATATAAAGTCTGAATACCCTTCTTATGCAAACATTCATTCTCGCATGTAGCAAGAAGAAGCGTGGCAATACCTTTTCGGGCATAATCTGGGTGAACGAAAAAGCCCCTTATTTCTGCTTTTTGAGACTCAGAAGCATCAATTGCAAAACCTCCACAACCAATGATTTTATTTTCATACTTGACAGCAAAAAAACTGTTGGCGGCAATCAATTCTTCTATCCCATTCACTAACTCCAATGCGGTTTCAATTTGTGATTTTTTATAATATTGCGATTGAAGTGTTCGGGCAGATTTGGAAATTAACGTTTGAATATGAGCAAAATTTTCCAAACTAGCTTTATAGATGCGGGGATTCATAGTCTAAACCTAACTTTAACCAAATAGACGTAAAACATTAGGTCAAAAGTTTCAAAGTTTCCCAGAATGATTACGGTTTTTTAAATGCATTCACATGTGAAAATCTAGTACGTCTTAAAATAAAATAAATGAAATCAAATGTAGGACAGAATCCATTTGAAGCACTATATTAGCGTGAATTTAATCGAGTTGAAAATTTACACACTGAAAATTGGTTATAAAAATTTCTTATGAAAAACAGCATCATAGTAAAAGGCGCACGCGAACATAATTTAAAAAACATCGATGTCGAATTTCCGCGCAATAAATTGATTGTCATCACAGGGCTTTCGGGTTCGGGAAAATCCACGCTGGCATTCGATACGATTTACGCCGAAGGACAACGCCGTTATGTCGAAAGTTTGTCTGCGTATGCACGGCAATTTTTAGGCTTGATGGACAAACCAGACGTAGACAGCATCGAAGGTTTATCGCCAGCCATTTCCATCGAACAAAAAACCACCAGCAAAAATCCCCGCTCAACCGTCGGTACAGTGACCGAAATTTATGATTATTTGCGCCTACTTTTTGCGCGAATTGGCACGCACCATTGCCCCAAATGTCACAGCGAAATCAAACCGCAAAGTGCTGAAAACATCACCCGTTTGATTATGGCAGAACAAGAAAAAACCTTGATTTTCCTCGCGCCGATTATCAACGGTCAAAAAGGCACACACGAACAAGTTATCGACGATTTACGCAAACAAGGTTTTGCCAAAATTCGCGTCAATCAAAAAATCTACGATTCCGACACCATCAAAGATGAATTAAAACTCGAACGCTACGAAAAACACTGGATTGAAGCGGTGGTCGATACCATCACGATTGATGAAGACGAACGTTCGCGCGTCAATGAAGCGGTCGAACAAGCCTTATCACTGGGTAAAGAACGCATGATTGTCATCGACAAAAATGCGTCGGGCGAAAAGAAAAAAGAATTACAACGCAGCGCAGGCGAAACGATTTATAGCACTTTCGGCGCGTGCGTCAAACATCCCAAAATCGTTTTTGAAAGTTTAGAACCTCGGATGTTTTCGTTTAACAGCCCATTCGGCGCGTGCAGCGAATGTCACGGATTAGGCGAAATCACGCAATTGTCAGTCGATTTACTCATTCCCGACAAAACAAAATCCATCATGGACGGCGGCTTGGCAATTTACGGCAAAATGGATTTAACGTGGCGAGCGCAACAAATCGCGGTCGTCGGACGCGAATACGGTTTTGATGTCTGGACACCGCTAGGAAAATTGACCGAAACACAGTTAAACGTGTTGCTTTACGGCACAACCGAAGCGTTAAGCGGAAAATGGTCAACGGGCGAAAACATGAAACTCGATGAAGGTTTCGAGGGCGTGATTCCGCAAACTTTACGGCTTTATAAACAATCCGAAAGTGAACACCGCAAAAAAGAAATCGAAAAATTTATGGTGTTCAAACCGTGCCAAAGTTGCAAAGGCAAACGCTTACAGCCAGTGGTTTTAGCGGTACAAATCGACGATAAAAGCATCATCGATGTTACCGATATGAGCATCGAAAACGCGGCGCAATTCTTTTTACAATTGCCCGAAAAATTGAGCGAAAAAGACTTAACCATTGCCAAACAAGTGTTAAAAGAAATCAATGAACGGTTAGGTTTTTTAAATAATGTCGGGCTGGGTTATTTAACGTTGTCGCGCAGTGCGAAAACGTTATCAGGCGGCGAAGCGCAACGCATTCGGCTTGCGACGCAAATCGGCAGTAATTTGATGGGCGTTTTGTATATTTTGGACGAGCCAAGCATTGGGCTTCATCAGCGCGATAATGTGAAACTGATTGAAACACTGCATAAATTGCGCGATTTGGGAAACACTTTAATTGTTGTCGAACACGACGAGGACACAATTCGTGCGTCGGATTATGTGATTGATATTGGCGCAGGCGCAGGAATTTACGGCGGACACGTTACCGCGAAAGGAACGCCCGAAGAAATCATGAAAAATCCAAACAGTTTGACGGGGCGATATTTGAACGGCGAACTGACAATCACCGTGCCTGAAAAACGCCGTGAACCTGTGGCGTTTATTTCGGTGCGTGGCGCGAGCGAAAACAATTTGAAAAACGTCAATGTCGATTTGCCGCTCGGTATTTTATGTGGCATTACGGGTGTTTCGGGTTCGGGGAAAAGTACGTTGATTAACCAAACCGTGATGCCGTATTTGCGTAAAAAATTCGGCGAACAAGTCGATTTTATCGGGCAACACGATTCGATTGCCGTGCCAGATTGTGTGCAGAATGTGATTATTATTGACCAAGACCCGATTGGCAAAACGCCACGCTCGAATCCTGCAACGTACACAAAATTATTCGACGACATCCGCGATCTTTTCGCCGCTACGCAAGAAGCCAAAATGCGCGGCTACGAAAAAGGACGTTTTTCGTTTAACGTCAAAGGCGGACGCTGTGAAACCTGCCAAGGCGACGGCGTGTTGAAAATTGAAATGAATTTTTTGCCCGATGTGTACGTTGAATGCAGCGATTGTCACGGCAAACGCTATAACAAAGAAACGTTGAGCGTTTTATACAAAGGCAAAAATATCGCTGAAATTTTGAATATGGAAGTTGCCGAAGCCGCGCCATTTTTTGCCGCCATTCCATCGATTAACAAAAAATTGCAAACGCTTTTAGCGGTTGGTTTGGGTTATATCAAATTGGGGCAAAGTTCGACGACGCTTTCAGGCGGGGAAAGTCAACGCATTAAAATCACCAAAGAACTTAGTAAAAGCAAACGTGGTCATGTCGTTTATATGCTCGACGAACCGACGACAGGCTTGCATTTTGACGACACGAAACGTTTGATTTCAGTGTTGAATAGTTTGGTTGAAAAAGGCAATTCGGTATTTGTGATTGAACACAATTTAGACGTGATTAAAAATTGCGATTATCTGATTGATTTAGGGCAAGAAGGCGGTCATGCAGGTGGTGAAATTATTGCCAAAGGCACGCCCGAACAGGTGGCTAAAAATAAAAAATCTTATACGGGTGAGTTTTTGACGCGGATCCTCTAAAAATTCAATTTTTAAATGGTGAGAATTACGATGAAATCGATGGACGATGCAAAAATAGTTAAAAAACGATTCATTGGTTGTCTTTTAGGTGGAGCAGTTGGCGATGCACTTGGCGCACCAGTTGAATTTAAGACCAAAACAGAAATTTTTAAACGTTTTGGGTCAGAAGGAATCACAAAATACGAACCCGCTTATGGCAGATTAGGTGCGATTACTGATGATACGCAAATGACACTTTTCACGGCAGAAGGATTGCTTCGCGCTTGGGTAAGAGGTTCAACAAAAGGAATTACAACTTATTCGGGTGTGACGGCTAATGCGTATTTGCGTTGGCTTAAAACACAAAGTGGTTGGTCGTATGACGAAATTCAATTTGAATATGATGATGGTTGGTTATATCAACAACGAGAATTACATTATCGTCGTGCGCCTGGAAATACTTGCCTTTCAGCATTACGAGAAATGAAACGACTTGGCGAATCTGCGAAAAATGACAGTAAAGGTTGTGGCGGCGTGATGCGTGTCGCTCCAGTTGGTTTATTTGCTTGGCATTTTCGTCATCAACAATCACCGCAACAAGCGTTTAATTTAGGTGTTGAACTTGCCGCTTTAACGCACGGTCATCCGACAGGCGTTCTCACCTCTGGTGTATTTGCCGTTTTGATATTTGCTATTGTGGATGGTTTGACTTTAACGAAAGCGTTAAAAATAGCTAAAACGTATTTGCTTGAAAAAACTGAACACGAAGAAACGCTACTTGCAATTGAAAAAGCAGAGTTTTTCGCTACCCAAAAAATTCCACACGATGAAGCGATTGCAAAACTTGGTCAAGGTTGGATTGCTGAGGAAGCTCTTGCCATTTCAATTTATTGTTCATTGGTCGCTAGCAATTTCAAGGAAGGTGTTTTGCTCGCAGTCAATCACGATGGTGATTCAGATTCGACTGGTTCTATCACGGGAAATTTGTTGGGCGCAATGTATGGAGTTAATAAAATTCCAGTCGAATGGTTAGACAACCTCGAACTTCGTGACGTAATCACTGAAATAGCAGAAGATTTATATTCGTTTTATGACTTAAAACTTGGTGAGTATTCCGATGATGAAGCAAGCCGTTTAATTTTCAAAAAATATCCTGGATGTTAAAAAATGAAACATGATAGCGAAATGACGTGGATAGATAATTACTACGAATCGTTGGAATTTTTTTATTGGGAACCGCAACATTTAGGTAAAAAGAAAAGTCCTGATTCAAAAATTGACACGCTTAAAAAAGCACAAAATCGCCTCAGAAATATGGAAGTGACGTTAAATCAAAATTTGCATCAATTTTTTTTGCTTGCGCCAAACTTATTACGAAATGAATTATTCAGCCAATTATTTAGAAAAAATTTTCAAGGTGATTTTTTCTTAGAAGGACGCAATGTTGATGAAAAATTTAAATTAAATAATTGCGTACAACCCGATATTTTGTTCAATTCAGAAACGCAAACCGTCGCTGTAGAAATGAAAATTGGGGCTAAAAGTAGTCTCAATCAAGTGTTGAAATACGCCTTGCTTGGACTTGCAGTTGAGTTACAGCAAAAATGTGAAAAAGAACATTTTCTTGTCTTTCTTGGTAAAGGGAATTTTGCGGATCAATGGGATGAAAAATTTGAATCTATTGGAAGTTTGCGGGATGCCTTAATGAAAGAGAATTTTGAAATTTTTTTTGCAAACAAACCTTTTTATATTGAACATCTTTCTCGTTTTGAGCAGATACTCAGAAATTTATCGATTCACTTTTTAAATTACGAAGAATTTTCCAGTTGTCTGCTTCGAGAATTGCCTTTAACGTCTGATTTATCATCAGGCGCACAGGTTTATCGAAAATTGATTGGCGGTGTAATTGAAGAATTTAAGGGGCGTGGCTTGATTTCTTAATAGGAAAAAGGCTGGCGAAAACCAGCCTTTTTTGTTTGCGTTGATTTGAAATGTAAAATAAAGCATCATTTGATGACTATTTTTGAATTTCAAAGGCTCAGAAAAATGAGAACAACAGTTGTTTTAGATGATGATTTATTAGAAGAAGCAGGGCTTTTATCGAATGTGCGTGACAGAACCAGTCTGTTACGCGAAGCCTTGAAAGCCCTAATCGAACGTGAAAGTGCCAAGCGTTTAGCGAGTTTAGGCGGTAGCGAACCGCAATTGACTGTGATTTCGCGTCGGCAATCGGTTGCGTAATCATGATGGTTCTAGTGGATACTTCGGTTTGGATTGACCATTTACGAACTGGTGAACCTGAATTAGTTCAATTGCTTGAATCAAATCGCGTTCTGGGGCATCCATTTGTGCGCGGTGAATTGGCGTTAGGAAATTTGAGCAAACGATTTGTGATTTTGAAAGCCTTGGCTAATTTGCCACAAGCTCCCGTTGCTTTTCACGATGAAATGAATCGATTTATTGAAAATCATGCTTTGTTTGGTTTGGGAATTGGTTTTATTGATGCACATTTATTGGCTTCGACGCGATTAGCTGTTAATGCGAAATTATGGACACGCGATAAGCGTTTACTTACAACGGCAAATAAATTTGATTTGGCTTACATGTCGTAAAATTCAAAAAAGGCTGGCAAAAACCAGCCTTTTTTGTTTGTGATAAAATCAGCACTTTGAATTGTTGAGGAAGGTTTTATGCCCGCGATTAGTCTATTTTATGGAATTTTGGTGTTGATGTTTTTTAGAGATAACGAACGACATCACACGCCACACATTCATGCCCGTTATCAAGGTGCTGAAGCCTCGATTTCTATTGAAAATGGTGACGTTTTACAAGGTTCTTTGCCGCCAAGGCAATTAAAAATGGTTCAAGTGTGGATTGATATTCATAAAGAAGAACTGATGATAGATTGGGAACTCGCCGTGAATGGTGATGCACCCTTTAGAATTTCACCGTTGCAATAAAAATATGGACGTAATTTCTGTAAAAGCAACGGCGGATTTTCAGCT
>JAQTOX010000172.1 GCA_028713055.1 Methylococcales bacterium
CGATGTGAATGTTAAAAATTACCATGCTGCCGAACCTAACGCCCGTTTTGGTTTGCAAACAGGCGCACAAACACCGGATTCTCTTTTTATGACATTGGGCGCATTTCCATTACAAGAAGTGAATTTATCGACGGCTGATAAATGGCTATTTGGTGGACAAGTCGGTGCAGATTGGTTGATTCGAGAAAATGACCGAATGAAAATTGCGGCGGCTTATTATGATTATGAAAATATTCGCGCTCAAGCTAATCCACGCAATGGTTTTGCAAACGATTGGACTGCGCCGCAATTTATGCAAAAAGGTAATTCACTGGTGCCGATTAACCTCAATGATGGTTTTAATAGTCGATGCACTGACAGTCAAAGTGCCATTGGACAAGGTTGTTTGTATGGCTTGGCTTCGGATTTCAAAATTTTCAACGTGACCGCGATGTATGATTTTACGGGCTTTGGTGATGCACACGTTTTCTTTACCGCTGATTACGCCAAAAATATAGGTTTTGACCAAAGTCGAATTGCCAGAGAATTTAAACAAACTATCACACCTCAAACAAACGCCTATCAAGTTCGCTTAGATATTGGCGATCAAGAAATTAAACGTCTTAACGATTGGAGTACGTTTATTGCGTATCGTTATTTAGAGCGTGATGCAATTTTAGATGCTTATACGGATTCTATTTTTCATCAGGGCGGCACAAATTCGAAAGGCTGGATGTTAGGCACAAATTATGGGATTGCCAAAAACACGTGGTTAAATTTACGTTGGTTTAGCACAGACAGCATCCAATCGGTAAATAAACAACCGCTCAGTATCGATACCGTGACGTTAGATTTTAACGTTCGTTTGTAAGGAAAAAAGCGATGCGTGTTCGATTCCATTTTTCGATAGTTGCAACGTATGTTTTAACGGCAATGCTGTGGCAATCAGAAACTTACGCCGAAGTTGTCCCGAAACAAACTGATGCTGCACAACAAGCCTTAAAAAAAGCACAAGGTGTTTTACGTCAATTGAACGAAGAAAAAGCAATAATTCAGGCTGAAAAAGCCGCGTTATCTCTGGAAAATAGCGAGTTGCAAGCGCAAATCGGCAAACTTGAAAATGCACTAAAACAACTTGCGCCGCTACAATCTGAAATTGTCACGCAAAAATCAGCAGTGGATAATTTACGCCATAATAACGGTGTATTAGCGTCTCAATTAACTCGCTTTCAAGAAAGTGAACAAGCGTTAAAGAAAACCTTGCAGGAAACTGTCGCGCAAGCAAAAATGATTCAAAGCGATAATTTTCATCTCGTTGAAATGGTTAAAGAACGCGAACAGTGGATAACACGCTGTGGTGAAAAAAATCGTGATGTGATTCACGTGGCAAATGAATTAACAGCTAAATATCAAAACAAAAGTGTGTGGACAACGCTTAGTGAAGCCGAACCTTTTACAGGCATTGGAAATGTTGATGAGCAAAATACCATACAAAATTATCAATTTAAACTCGACGATTTAAAAGTTACGCAATTTGAAAAATAGGCAACGGCTTAAAATTTCAACCGATAACCCACACCTGATTCGGTTAATAAATACTGTGGTTGCGTAGGTTCAATTTCTAATTTTTGCCTAAGTTGGCTCATGTAAATGCGTAAATAATGCGAATTATCTTTATGCGAAGGTCCCCAAATTTCTTTGAGCAGATATTGATGCGTTAAAACTTTCCCCGCGTTTTTAACCAACACCGACAATAACCGATATTGCAACGGCGTAAGATGCACTTCTTTTTCGTTGACAAAGACTTGCCGTTTCAACAAATCCACTTTTAACGCACCTGTTGTAAAAATATTGTCTTGCGATTGGGCGGGATTATTTAACGAATGACGCATTGCAACACGAATTCGCGCCAGCAATTCCCCCAAACCAAACGGTTTGGTCAAATAATCATCTGCACCCGCGTCCAAAGCCTCGATTTTATGTTGTTCATTGCTACGCGCAGACAACACGATAATGGGCATCGCTGACCATTCGCGTATTTTTTTAATCACTTGCACGCCATCTATATCAGGCAATCCCAAATCCAAAATAATAAAATCAGGCTTGCGAATTTCTGCCTCAATAATGCCGCGTTGTCCTTTGTCCGCCTCGAAAATTTTAAAACCGTGAACACCTAATCCTGTTCGTAAAAATTGCCGAATCGCGGGATCATCTTCGATAACCACAATCACAGGATTTGAATTAGTCGTCATCTTCTTGTTCCATGACAGGCGGCGATTGGTCTAGCGGAATGACAAAAGAAAATTCTGCACCACCTGCTGATAAATTTTTCGCGCTAATCGTTCCGCCATGCGCTTCGACAATCGCGCGACAAATCGCAAGTCCTAAACCCACGCCACTTTGTGCAGCTTCATTTTTAACGCGATAGAATTTTTCAAACAATTTGTGTTCACTGCCTTTCGGAATACCGATGCCTTCATCGGCGACAGAAATTTTCATTGCCGACGGTTGTGCTTGTGCTGAAATGTGAATCGCTGTTTTTTCTGGGGTATAACGCAACGCATTTTCCAATAAATTCGTTAACACTTGTTCAATCATAACGGTATCAACGAAAATCATCGGTACACCAGGCGGTAATTTAACGGTGACTTGGCGGTCTTCAAGGTATTTTTGCAACCGATTCAAAACCACACCAATAATTTCTTCGAGCGGATACCATTCTCTGTTTAATTGAATCGCTCCTGCATCGAGTCGCGCCATATCTAAAATGTTATTGATTAAACTCGACATACGTCGTGCTTCATCATAAATCGCACAACTTAATTCAAGTTTTTCTTTCTCAGCCAGCGTACCATCTTCTTCAACTAACGTACTCGCCGAACCGACAATTGTTGCAAGCGGCGTTCTTAAATCGTGCGAAATTGAACTTAACAACGAGTTTCGTAAACGTTCTGCTTCGATTTCTATCTGCGTTTTTCGAGCTTGCTCAGTTAAGCGAACGCGCGTAATCGCTTGCGCTATTTGTCCTAAAAAGGTATCGAGTAATTTTCGTTGTTCAGGCAAAAATATCCGCCGCAAATTCACAGGTAATAAAACTAAAACACCT
Source organism: Methylococcales bacterium (assembly GCA_028713055.1). Taxonomy (GTDB): domain Bacteria; phylum Pseudomonadota; class Gammaproteobacteria; order Methylococcales; family Methylomonadaceae; genus UBA10906. The sequence goes on from JAQTOX010000172.1 coordinate 3,086, forward strand.
AACACCGCTTCTTTGCTACTCAATGGAAAATAAACCGCTTGTGCGCCAGCGAGTGTATTTGTGCCTTGTCCTGCAATTTCATTGTGATCCATCACCCATTGTGCAACACCTAAATCTGCCGCGTGTAACGATTCAACCATCGCAAAATCGGTCGGATACATAATCCGTCCGCTGGCATCGGGAAAAAGAATCACGTTTTGACTGCTAAATTCTGAATATAAATGCCGAATGGCGGTGCGGACAATTTCTTCCTCACTTTGACTCGCGGCTAATTCTTTACTCATTGCATACAACACAATGGCGCGACGTTCACGATGTCCAGCGACTTTGGCTTGTGAGCGAACATTTGCCATCAAACTGCTAATCAGTATCGCCACAATCAACATCGCCGAAAGCGTGATTAAGTATTGCCCATCTGCCACAGAAAATGTGTGATAAGGCGGGACAAACAAAAAATCAAATATCGCTACACCCAAAACCGAAGCGAAAATAGACGGATTTCGTCCAAAACGTGTAGCAATGAAAACCACACCCAACAAGAAAATCATAATCAAGTTGGCAAGCTCAAATCGTCCAAACAATGAATACGCAAGTAATGCACTGGCTGTCTTCACAATGGTTGCGACAATGTAACCTGTTATGGCTTTTTTCTGTGGAGCTAATTTAGGAAAAGCGGTTTTTCGGTCAAAAGTTTCTTCTAATCCATCTTTGCCGTCTGATTTTTTACTGCCGAGTA
>JAQTOX010000173.1 GCA_028713055.1 Methylococcales bacterium
ATACGCGCCCGCTTCACTACGGAAACACGGACTGTGGCAAACAAATTTTAACGGCAAATTTTTCGCATCTACAATCACATCACGCACAATATTTGTAACAGGCACTTCAGCCGTTGGAATTAAATACAACGCTGGATTTTCGCTGGCTTTAAACAAATCAGCTTCAAATTTGGGTAATTGTCCTGTGCCGCGCAAACTGTCAGCATTCACTAAATACGGCACATACGTTTCTTGATAACCATTTTCGCCGCTATGTGTGTCGAGCATGAATTGAATTAACGCGCGTTGCAACCGCGCTAATTGCCCATTCAAAACTACGAAACGTGAACCGGTGATTTTTGCACCCAATTCAAAATTGAGTAAATTACGCGCCGTCCCTAAATCGACGTGGTCTTTGACTTCAAAATCAAATGTTGGCACATCACCCCAACGGCTCATTTCCACGTTATCGTTTTCGTCCTTGCCTTCGGGAACAGAAATATCAAGTAAATTTGGAATCCCTGACATCAACGCATCGAGTTCCAATTGAATTTCGTTAAGTTCTGTTTCGGCGGCTTTTAATTCATCGCCTAAATTCGCTACTTTATCCAGTAACGGTTGGACATCGTCGCCTTTTGCTTTGGCTTGACCGATGGCTTTTGAACTGGAATTACGCGCATTTTGTAATTCTTGCGTTTTGGTTTGTACATTTTTACGACGTGCTTCTAATTCGCTGTAATTTTCGGGATTGAATGCGAAATTACGTTTTTTCAATCCTGCGATAACAAAATCTAAATCTGTTCTAAATAAATGAGGGTCTAACATTGAAAAATTACCTTGTTAAAAAATAAAAATTAAATCTGTTTGCCGAGCAATAATCCCAGTCCAATTGTACTGCTACAAAACACGCTATTTGCCACAAAAAGTCCAAGCATAAAATTTGTCTGCGTATCGAATGTAAAACCGTGTTCGATTAAAAATAAAATTAAATACAAACCTGAAAGCGTCAAATATACGCCGATGATTAACACTAATAACGTGGCTCGTTGTTCAATCGGAAGTGCGATTTTTTGCAGCAATAATGCCGCCACAATACCAATCAATAATGCACCAATGGCGTTAATCACCATCATGCCGTAAGGCATTACACCGCTAGGTAAATGTAAAACGCCACTGCTATACCAAAATAATCCACGTCCACACAATAAACCAATCCAAACAGCGGCAAGACAACTACTCACGCTGATAGCGACGTTTAAACCTGCTTTGCCGATTTGACCTTGTTCGAGTAAATAAAAGGTTTCTAATGAAAACGTCGAAAACGTGGTAAATGCGCCAATGAAACCTACTAAAATTGCAGCGCGATAATCTAATGCAACGGTTATACGTTGCAATATCAATGTTTCACTGAGCAGCCCAATTAAAAATGAACCCACGATATTGACTAATAACGTGCCATAAGGAAATCCACGTCCAAGCCATTGATATAAACCTGTAGATACCAAAAAACGCATCACTGCGCCAAACGAACCACCAATGGCAATGACGATTAGCTGATTCATACGTTTAGAACGGTCTTATGAAATGTTCACGGTAATAACGCAGCTCTTCAATCGATTCAATAATGTCATCGAGGGCTTGATGTGTTGATTCTTTACTAAAGCCTTCTTTGATTTCAGGACACCACCTCGCCGCCAATTCTTTAAACGTCGAAACATCGATACAACGGTAATGGAAAAACTCTTCAAGTTTTGGCATATAACGCACTAAAAAACGACGATCTTGTCCAACACTATTTCCACAAATCGGCGATTGCCCCGCATCAACCCATTGACCTAAAAATTCAACCGTCGCTTTTTCGGCTTCTTCAGCTGTAACGGTCGAGGCTTTCACGCGCTCAATCAAACCGGATTTACCATGATGTTCTTGATTCCAATCATCCATCGCCGCCAATGTTTTGTCGGATTGATGAATGGCTAAAACGGGACCTTGTGCCAGAATATTTAAATTTTTATCGGTAACAATCGTGGCGATTTCGATAATCACGTCGATTTCGGGATTTAACCCGGTCATTTCTAAATCAATCCAAATTAAGTTTTCAGCATTTTTTGTCATGGAAATTCTCTAAAGTTTAAGACGAAAAGTCGCCAAACGACGGCGTTCAAAAAACAGTGTAATCAGCGCATATAATAGCATTAACACACTCGACAGGCATCCGTCCTACTAGAAACCAAATACGGGTTAGTTTTGTAACGGCGGTACTTTGCTTAAAATGGCTATCAGTTCTGATTGTTTACGGGTGCCAGTTTTGCTGAATAAATTTTTGAGCTGAGTACGTACCGTATTCATTGTCACACCGGCGGCTTGAGCATATTCTTCGGGTGACTTTCCTGATAATAAAGCTGAGACAATTCGTAATTCGGTGGGAGACAAATCGTACAATTTACCAAGCAATTGTAGCATCGATAAATTTTCGCCTGCCTCCATGACTAAAACCAATGCCAATGGCGTTTGAAAGTCTTTAGCGAATGGCGAAGCAGCGGGTAACGGTGTGATAAACACTTGCCGTGTTTCTTCGCAACTTAAACGTATCGCATTACCCGTAGCGGGGTAGCTAGTAGCGGCTACGATTGATTTCTGAAATTTATCTTTGTCAACCGGGGAGCTGGCATACAAACACCCCGTTTTAACGCTCAGACCGCCAGCGTGGTTATTTAGTAAACGTTCCGCGCCGATATTCAAATGCAATATAGTTCCTTTAGCATCAACAATCAGCATTGCCAAAGCCAGTGCATCAATCGCCGTCGCCCCTAATTCAACTTTAGTTTGCAAGTTTTGCGTATGCTTTTGCAAACGCAAGGCTCTTTGAAAATGACTACTGAATCGCTGTGCGGCAAGCTGTTCGACATTATCAAAAGGTTGTTGACCTAGTGCACGCAACACACCTAGAGTTTTACAATCGTCTTCGCTGTTATCGATCCAAGCGTACATCGAATAACGTATCCCATAAGGAATTAAAAAATCCTGATAAAACTCGTCATTATCAACGAATTTTTGATCATGGGCATGATGACAACATCGCCATTCATCAACAACTGAACCTCGAAGCACACCCATCCACGGGTCAATATCAGAGTAGTGATTTACATAATCGTCAGAGCTTTTCATAGGAAAGGTAGTTGCTGCAAGCACTGATTCTATGGGGATATTGAGTTTTTTATCTATGGTCAATAAGTACGCATCACACCCGCCTGCATATTTTCCACAAAGTCCTACAGCCTCGTGCCAGCGACTAGAATCCAGTACCGCTTCATAAAGTACGCCAATTAAATAATCTAGTTGTTTGTCGTTAGTCACAAATTTTCCCGTAGTAAAATTTTTTTTGCAGTCTATCATCCATTGGGGTGATTACAGGTCTGTTTGGTAATAGTATCGTTACAACTGTCCGTTTTGTGCAATAGAACACACAATGTGACCAAACGAACTTTCAAAACGTTACCAGGAATTTAGAACATGAATGCAATATATAAAATTGATACAGAAAACAGCAGCATAAATTTATTTGGTTTGGATGCTGGAGTTAATACCTATGACATAGGTAATCCTAGTCTTTTTGACAGCAACATTGGCAATGTCACTACAGCTAGTACAGATGTTTTCATTGATACCGAAAACAGCGATGTAAATTTATCTGGTTTGGTCTCTCCGTATTTGAGAACTTACCATGTCGATGCGAATCAAGGGACTGATATTACATTAGATACTTTGATCGATACCGAAAACAGCAACGTCAATTTATTGGATTCTGGTATTAAAACG
>JAQTOX010000057.1 GCA_028713055.1 Methylococcales bacterium
AGCATGGTAATTTTTAACATTCACATCGCTTTGATTGAAATGCCAGCGAAATGTTCCAGCCACACCTTCAAAACTTAAATCGGGGCTATAAACCAATTCTGTGGACATCCACGGATTCGCAATTCGTCCCGCGTAAATACTCAACCAATCGTTACGTTGATTATCCAAAAAATCGTATTGAATATAGGCTCTGTCGATAGCAACTTGATACGATTGCCCTGTGTTACCTAATGTTTGGTTGCTAGACACTGGACTAAATTGATTTGTTGTTGATAACCGAATACCTGCTTTTAACCCGTCAGTGACTTGTGCATCAATGCCTAAACGGAAACGTTCCCGAAAACGTAATCTATCCGTTGATGTATTCAATAATTCTTCGTTTTTATTACGCGCAGACAAATGACCGCCATCTTTGTTAATCGATAAATAATCATAATAGGGATTGTTCAAGACATTTTGATTGGGATTGCCCTCTGCAAAAAAATCCTCTTGCGCTCGTAAACGTGCATCGCCTGTGATTTTAATGCGATTTATCCAATCAGGTAGCGCAGCAGGAACGCCCCATTTTTCTTCTTTCGCATCGGCTTTTACTTTAGCAACGACATCGTTTTTTAATTCAGCCACAACTTGCTGACGAATTTCCTCTTTTACAAAATTAGGTACATAAGTTACACGCACTCGTTTTGGATTTTTCGCATTATCTTCTGCGACTCGCGTAGCTTCTTGAGCGAGTTCTTGTTTAGTAGTGGTTTCTGCTTTTGTTTGCGCTGCTTTGACTAATTGTGCGGCTTTATCTTTATCAAGCAAACCTTGTTGCACAAACACATCAATTAAATTGATAGTGGTATTTTTAAGCGTTAATAATTCTTCGCGTTCACCAGCAATTTCTTTTTTAAGATTCACCAATTCTTCTTTTTCATCTGCCATCACGGGTGTAATCAGCGAGCCAGTTAACACCATCGCGATTGTTTTTTTAGTCAACATATTCATCTCGTCCTTTTCATAATCGTGAGGTCACGCGAATTTTTAACGGTTGTGGCATATTTTCGGGAGGTGCTTTTTCGAGGGTGAAATGCAATTTTGGCAACGCTTGCACGATGACGTTATCGACTGCCGTATTACCGCTTGAGCTACCGAGTTCTGCGCGTTCAACGCGTCCGCTGGCGTTAATCCAAATGTTAATTTGCACGCTATAACTGCTTTCACGCGCCACACCTTCTAATATATTTTGTAGCTCGCTTTCCAAATTGCGCTTAACGAGACCGCCGTACCATAAAATTGTGCTACCACTTGTTCCGCCACCTAATAAATTTTGCCCTCCTTTTTTACCGACTAATCCAAAACCATCGCCACCCGCCGTCCCGTCTGCATCAACGCCTAATTGGTTGCTTTGCGGTTCGGGAGTTTCTTCGGGTTCAGGTTTTGGCTCAGGTTCTTTTTCGGGTTCAGAAATTTTTTCTTGTTTAAGTTCTGGCTCAGGTGGTTTTTGCACAGGCGGCGGAGGTATAGGCGGTGGCTGGTGAATCATAGTAATTTGTTGAATCTGTTTTTTAGGTTTAGCTGGTTTTTCAAACGTACTTTGTAAAAAATAAACGCCTACCACTATCAGCAATATCAGCACGACACCAATCACAATCGGCACAAACGCCCGTAAATACGCTTTTTTATTCATCTTTATTTCACCAATTTTTGTGTCACCAAACCTAATTGGCTGATTTCCAATCGTGTCACAACATCTAAAACAGAAACCACTTTTTGATATTCGACTGCACCGTCCGCCTTTACTACAACTGGCAAATCAGGCGTTGCTGCTTTGTATTGTCCTAAGCGCGTTTCAAGTTCTTCAATTGAAACGGGATAAGTATCTAAATAAATTGTGCCGTCTTTGGTAATCGAAATAGCTTTAGTTTTCGGTTTAGCCAACGCTGGTGTACTGCTCGCTTTGGGTAAATTAACTGTAATACCTTGTACCGTCGCGGTAGTCATAATGATGAAAATCAGCAACAACACATACGCCACATCGAGCATCGGCGTAATGTTTATATCATCATAAATTTTGCCTTCTTCGCCGATTTTCATGAGGCTAATCCGCGTTGTTGTTCAATAACTCGCTTGCTAATCATGGCAATGAACTCATCCGTTAAAACGATGTATTTCGTATCGTCTTCGTTTCGTTGACGGTCAGCGACACGTTTGGTAATCACTGCCAAAAATTCGTCTGTGAATACTTGCATATCAGCGTTGATTTCTTTGATGCGTGTCAGTAAATAGTTGTAGGCGAACAGTGCAGGAATAGCGACGGCAAGTCCTGCGACAGTTGCCGCTAACGCACCCGAAATACCGGGCGCAATTGAGTTGATATTTACGTCACCTGTCGAAGCAATCACCGCAAACGTAATCATTACGCCCATAACCGTACCGAGTAATCCTAAAAAAGGACCGCCCGAAATTGCAATGGTGAGCAACACCATATTTTTGTTAATTTTTTGATTTTCACGCACCACCGCTGCATCTAAACGAGAGCGAACTAAATTGAGAGCTTCGTTGCTAAACACTAAATGATTTGCGTCACCAAAAGTCTTTTTCAGTTCTTGAACACCTGCGTGATAAACGTGATAAATCGGCGAATTCTGAAAATGATCGTGTTTACCGACTATCGTCGTAAGAAAATCGGAATTGCTCAATTCAGTTTCTTCTTGTGAAGAATCAACGTTGCGATATTGTTTTAAAAATGCCTCGTTATCTTTGCCAGCACGATTTAAAAAAATACTTTTGCTGATGATTACCAGCGTACTAATCATAAACATCATGCCGCAAAGCGCAATCACGACCCAACCGTCAACCGTGAGACTTTGCAGAATAATCGAAAAATAATTCGGTTCGTTGGCAGATGAATTTGATTCATCACCGCCAAAACTCAGAACCGTAAAATCGGGACTTTGAGAACGATGCGCGAATTTAATCCAATCAGCGTTTCGGGCTTGTTTTGAAAACTGAACTTCGTCGAGTTCGCCGTTAAAATTTTGTCCGTTTTCAGAGCTTCCGATAAACACGGTTGGATTAAGTGCGCTCAATTGAATTGCCGAACTGGCGGCAAGTTGTCCGTCTACATAAAGTTCTAATTTGTCTTTACGCACGACAACGGCGAGATGTTGCCATTTACCTGTGGAAAAATTCACAGGTGCAGTTTTAACATTTTGATAACGCGCCACTAATGCGCCGCCTTGTACGAGCAACTCTAGTTTTGTGACACCTTTAAGTTCAAGAATTGTGGCATTTTGCGGCTGAGAAATCTTTGCCCACGTGCTAAACGTAAAACCATCTTCTGTGTTAATTGCTAACGCTGGACTGGCATTGATTTTAATGCCACCGTTATTGAATTGCGCTGATGAACCAATCCAACCCACAGGCGAAATAATCGCTTTCGATTCGGTGGCATGATTTGCATAAGCCGTCGCATCTTGCGGCAACATTTCACCGTCATTGAAGTGAAAAACGAGCGATTGATTTACGTCATAAATGCCTTTGTTGTCAGACGCATTGACTGCATTCGCGTTACCGTAATACATCGAAAGTGTGTCGGTACTCATTCCACCACGTATCACCGGTAATTTAACCCAGACTAAACCCATTTCTGATAATACATCGACCTTTTCAATCGAATGTTTGAGTGGTGTTTTATCGTCTAAAGCAAAACGTAAATCTTTGCCGTTTTCCGCGAGTTCCGTGAAAAATCCAAAATTACCAGTGTGCAAACGCACTAAAACTGGCACATCGGAAAGCGTGCTTTGAATATCTGCACCTGTTACACCTGCATCGAAAGTGATGGATTTTCGTGATGCCCAATCATTATTCCACCACGCCAACGTCACCATTGGTACAAGCAGTAAAAGTAATCCCAACTTAAAAGAATGGTGTTTCATTTTTTTCGTCTGTTTGAAAAAGTAATGTTTTTAATTGCCGCAGCCTTCTTTACTATCGCGAACTTCAGCAGCGGTGCAATTTCCATAGCCGATAACGTCCGTGCTTAAAAAGCTCACTACAGCAGATTTTTTTTTGGTTGAACCGTTGTTGTCGTTGGTCTCATTTTGATTTTGGATGTTGTCATTCATTTGTGTAGCAGATTTAGCCGCGCTGGCTGCTGCATTGCTTGCACCACTTGGAACAGACGGCACAGGTACGGACGTTGGAACACCTACACTTCCACCTGATGCTGAAATATTGGACGCGCTTACTACCGTATTTGCTGCAATGACAATTTTGCCGCCACTAATGCCAGCTTCGCCAGCATCAACAATGCCTGACGGGGCGGCAAGATAAACGTTGCCTTGTTTTGCATTCTCAATTTGTGGCGTGATGGTTTGAATACCGCTACCCGAAACCACCGGTGGAAAAATCGTAACGATGTTGCCCAGAGAATCTATTTTTGTAATGGGTGCAGGTGCAGAAATCGAAGACTTTGCACCTTTACCCGCATCGATATTGCCTTGTGACGACCAAATCGTAATATTCCCGCCGCCCATTGTGAAAACACGCGATTGATTAACGTTGAAATCACCTTGCGTGAAAGCGTTAATATCACCCGATTGTTGCGCGACAATGCCAAGTTCTCCCGCGCCTTTGCTAACGCCACTCATCATTCCAGCTAAACCAACATTTACCGCACCGTTTGGAATTGCTAAGTTAATATCACCACCCGCTAACGTTTTGATTTGACTGAAAACTAACGACAAATTACCAGTAGCAGCTTCGGCATTTTTTGGAAATAACAAATCAATCGCCTCGTAACCTTTTTGATATAAGGCTTTTCGGTCAGCGTCCGATGCTGCCGCCGCTAACGAAGCGGCTTGTTTAATTTCGTTAAATAAATTGCTCAAATCCGTTTTTTCAATCCCCTTCGTCGAGCCGGCAACTAACGAAATACTTGCGCCTTTGTCTGCTGGTAAAACAGAATTTTTCGTGTTTCCGATGGTGTTAATTCCTGCACTTCCACCTAAATTGATATTACGTCCCGCTAAAATTTGAATTTCACCTACGCCACCCATTTCAATTTGTTTGTCGTTGCTTTGCACGATGCCGTTGTCATCCACAATCGCATCAAAGTTAATATCACGTCCCGCCTGAATTTTAGAAATATCAGTTTCTTTGAGCTGTTGCGCGGATAAACTTAAATTATTGATGTCTTTGCCCGCGCTAAAATTAACCGCTTGCGGCATAAAGAAAGTGACTTCAGATTGTGATGGAAACGTGATGCTCCCTAATTTAGCCTGCACAATTGGTTGGGTCGTGTTGTTTAAATGAACGGGGTGATTCGCGTGAATTAACGTAGGATTTGGCGTTGACGCATCGAGTCGTTCGCGAGTACGAATCAAGCCGTCATTCAAACTTCCGTCTATTTGTTGCGTAGGATTTTGTACCGATGGTAATAATGTCGAATCCACATCCGACATATTGATTGAAATTACTTGTCCCGCTGTGTCGTCTACACCGACATTATTATTGGCAAGTAACTCTAATTTGCCGTGTTCATCGGGAAACAATGTCATGGAATGATTCAAACTCAAATCGCCTGATAATGCTGTAACTTTTAAAGAAGCTGGATAAACCGCGTATTCAAAGCCCGTTTCAGAATCATTGTTTCGATTTTTTTCTGATTTAATGGCGGCAATATCATTTTGCAAAACAACATTTCCAGCGGTTGCAACTAATGAAATTTCACTGTTTGGACTGTAAGTGAAAAAACGAGAATCACCGATTCTATTCGGCAACAGAACATTTTGTTTTAAAACCGTCGGATTAAATACTGAACCGATAACGATATTTTGTCGTGCTTGAACATTGAAATTCGCATCACCTAATTCAAGTAATGCGCCTAAATTCGATTCACCTGAACCGAGAATGCTACCGCCAGCATTTAAATTTCCAGAACCTCGCGCAACAAAGTATTCGCCGCCAACGATGTTATTTCCTGCGTTAATATGTAAATCCCCGCCACCGTTGACAACCGTACCACTTTTAACCCATTGGTTTTGTGCAGAGGTGTTTAATTCGCCAAATGGTTTGCCTGTTGTGGGCAACATTGCAGATAAATTTTGAATATCGCCGCCGGCGTTAATCGTGACATCCCCCCCCCCTAACGTACCGATATTTTGATTGAAAAAGTGAACCCCTTTATCGCTGTTGGCTTGGTCGCCACTGAGGTTAATCCCCCACGCAGTCGGACGATTGTTTTCAGTGATTACACCGCTACGCACTAACCAGTCGCTAATTTCTTGCCCCGTATTGATACCGTTAATGTTTCCGCCAGCATTCAACAAAATTGAACCGCCTTGTGTTGGATATTCTGCGACGCGATATTGCAAACCCAATAAATTTTCATCGAAATAACCGTAACGCAATAACGCATTCATTTGATTTGGGTCTAAACGATTCAAATAATCCGCCTCACTTTCGTTTTTGTTTTGACGTGGAATGCCTGTAATTTCGCCATTTAATAATTGCGTCTTGGTGTATTCGGCGGGTTTTCCAGCGGTATAAATTGCAGCGGATGCGTTTGGATTTTCTGTGTCACTCACAAATTGAATATTGCCACCCGCCGAAATATCAATGTTTCCCGTCCCTGTTCTGACAACGACTTGTGAAGGCGCATCAGCTGGCTCGCCATATTCATCGAGAGGAAAATAGGCGTTTGCTAATTTGACATCTTTGCCCGCTGAAATTTTGTAATTCCACGATGAACCTGTTTGCAATACATCTTGAAACGTTGATGTTTCATCGGTTCCAGGTAACGCGGTATTTGCAAACGCATCGGTTAATGATGCGTTAATCAACACATCTTTTTTGGCGTTTAACGTTAAAAATCCTGCAACACTTTTATTACCTTGCCCATCGTCATAACGCCACAACGTTGTTGTTTCTGCGGTGTCTTCGTTATACGTTTTACTTGCAAAATCCCACGCTGTTGAAAGTGTTAAATTCCCATTGCTACGAATATCGATACCTGGAAGTAGCGCGAGTTTTGCACCGGAATTATTTTGTAAATGTGGCGCGGCGTTCATGAAATTGGTGGTGTCTTTTTGAATCGTGGTAATTACGCCATTGTTAATATCACGTTGATTTTCGTAGACGCGCGTGGCTTCTAAAACTACGTCGCCTGTGATGCTTGTGTTAATTTCGCTGACGTTGACGGTGTGCGTCTTATCATTTCGACCCGTGCGTAAATGCAACAAGCCCGTATCAATTGAACCTTTTGCTGATAAATCTAATAAACCGCTGTCAGTGTCATTTTTATGCACCGTGTCTAAAGTCACATTGCCGTTTGTTGCCGCAATTGTTCCTGCTAAGGCAATGCCATCGTTGCCATAAATACTGACGTTTTTCGCATCAATCGAACCGTTCAACGCGACTTTGCCCTGATTTGCCGCGAGGAAAAATTGACGCGCGTTAACTTGATCGTTTGTGGCGATGGTTATGTCACCGTTATTTTGTGTTAAATCGACTTTTTCAGTGAAACCGGAATCGCCCAGCTTTGTGTTCAATGCGGAAAAACCACCATCACCAAAATTATTAACGTTTAACGTCAACGAACCTTGCGCGAAATCAGAAGTTGTTTGTTTTGAATTCGCGGTAATTTTGCCATTCCAAATAAATCCGCCAGTTGGCGCATTAACATTTAACGTTCCTGAATTACTCGATAATCCCGACAATAAAATTTGAGCGTTATCGGCGAGCGTAATGTTGCCCGTTGCGGATAATTGCACGTTACCTGCTGGCGAAAATTTATTTGTCGAATCAAACGTAATTTCACGTCCACTCACATCAATCAAACTACCGCTGTTTAAGGCAATATCACCGTTAAGTGCGTTAAGTTTTAATGTTCCCGCTGGTAAATCAAAATGTCCGGTATTGCGAATTGAATCTGCCGTAATTGACCACAATCCACCTAAATCTGTGGTTATTGTTTTGTTTGTGGGAAAAGAAGTGAACGAAACGTTATGACCTGTTGCATCAATTTGTGTCGTTGCACCATTGTCACTCGTGAAACTGCTCGCCGTTGCCGTTAAATTACCGGTGACGCGCAAAATCCCTGCATCCGATAAATGGCTGTTTCCTGTGTTGGTATCAAAAGTTTGCCCCAAACCTTTGAGTGTTTCTGTGGCATTGAGTTCAATTTGGTTAAATCCGCTAATCGCATAATTACCGCTACCGAGTTGAATGTTTTTTGCGTTTAATACAAGCGTTCCCATGCTTTTGCTATCGACCGAAGCGGTTGCGCCATGATTTGATAACGTAATGTTATCTGCACTAATCGTTGCGGTTTGATGGGCATTATTTAATCCACGAATGGCAGCAGCATTGATGGACAATTTTGAGGTGTTCATTTTCATAGCACCATAAATATCAATGTCGCTGCGGCTGTTGAGCTGCAATTCATCAAGCGTGAAATCTGTTGATTTTAAAACTAGACCTAACGTTCCAGTAGGCGCATTTCCTAAACTGATACGACTGGCATTTAAACCCAGCGAACCGCCATTCATCACAATATCGCCTGCAAATGCGGTGTCTTTCGTGGAATCCAATAACATTGAATTATCAGCTTGTAATTTCGCCCCTTGTTCGACAACTAAAACGCCTGATTCCCCAGTGACTTTTCCTGTGCGTACTAACTCGGTTTGACCTGCTGAAGACAACCGTAAAAATGCACTATCGCTGGATGTCACAGCTTTTCCTGCAACATCAAGTAAGGGGTCGCCATAGTCATCAAAAATTGGCGTGTTTGTGGTGAGTTGTAATTTCGTCGGGGCAGAACTGTTTTTACCTGTGCTTTGAATGTCTGCGCCAGACGAAATGGTTAGCGTATCTTTGGCGGCTAAAAGAATATCCGAACCTTTTAGTTTGGCATTAGTTGCAATCGTTAGTGTTTGAGCATTCACGGTTACAAGTTGACCATCTTTGTTTTTGCTACGTGTTCCACCCAATAACAAACTTGGCGCATTGAGTTTGTTTAAATCATCAACAAATAAACTAACGGTTTCGTCATCTTTGTTATCGATTACGTCTTCACGTCGTCCAACAATTGCCAAATGATTCGCGCTAATATCAACAAAACTACCGCGTCCGTTATTGATGGGCAATGCAAATAAGTCGGCGTTTAAGGTTAGTTTTGTTTGTGCCGTAATCGCTAAATCGCCTGCATCTTGGGGTAATTGTGATGTGTTAGCGATGGCTTGAGTCGCTTTTTCGGTAAAAAAATTGTTAGCAAAATAATCCGTGTATTCTGAATACGTCCGTGCCACGTTGCCTGATTGCACTGCAAAACCTTGCCAACGTGGATTTTGAATTCCCGCATTGGCATCGCCATAACGACCCGCGACGAGTGTTGTACCCGCTAAATCTTTAGCGGTTTGCGTGGGCGACCAATCTTGAGTCTTAGCTAATGGCGTAACCAAATACGCATTCGGTAACAACGCATAATGCGCTGGCAAAATCGTGTACCAACCTGCCGAAAGTCCTGCACCTGCGTTGAGATAAACACTGTCGCCGACTTTGATATTCGAATCCGTTGATTCTAATGGGTCGTAAGGTGTTAGCGCGTGTCCTAAATCAGGTAATACGGCAAATTTTTTGCTGTTTCCCGTCGTGTTGTTCTCTAAAACATCTTGCATTCCGCCCTGACCAGAAATAAATTCGTAAGCGTATAAATCACCACCGCCATTGAGATTTACTTTCGCCCCTTTTTGTAAATCCACTTCACGTCCTGCCAGCGTTAAACGTTTTTCGGGTGGCGTATCGATAACTAAAGAAACGCTGCCATTCGTATCAAACGGATATAACCAATTTGAACCACCTGAACCGCGTCCAAAAGGAACGGTTACACCATCGCCAGAAACAGAAGTCACGCTACCATCAGTTAAACGTAATTGATTATGTGCATTCAAATTTAACGAGCCGAATGGAGCTTTTAACACGCCACTTTGTGTGATATTCGCCGCATCAAAGGTCAAATTTCCTGCTGCCGAATAAATGGGCGTTGGTGAAATCCCCCCTACCCCCCTTTCAGAAGGGGGGAGAATTGTAACGAGGCTGTTTTCACCCGCGATTGAAAATTTGTAATTACTCAACGTTGCAGGATAAATTTGCGTCGCTGTGAGTGTTAAATTTCCATCCAGTTTGAATTCGCCTAAATAATCTTTGCTATCTGAGCGAACACGAATGCCTACGGTGCGTAAATCACCTGCGCTGTTTAAATTAACGTGATTAAAATTTTTGAAACTTAACCCACCGATTAAATCGATATTTTTAGCCAATACATTTAATTGACCTTGACCATTTACGGCTTGTGGCGCGAGTGTGGTTGAAAATGTGCCATTGCCTAAATCCGTGTCTAAACGACTTTGCGTTGAACCCAATGCTGCGTAAGCGGTGTTTAAAAAAACGTTGCCTTTGATGGTTTGAATTTGTGGCGTATCGAGCAAAATTTGTTTCACCGCATTTAGCGTAATATCACCATTAAATAAAATACCACCTGCATAATCACCGCTCGCACCGATGACATCGGTTTTTAATTCTAACGAAGCAAAATTAGCTTGATTGAGTTGTTCATTTTTAAATAATGCGTGTCCGCTATAAATTTCAGATGCAATCGAATCGCCTTGTTTTACGGTGTTTGATAAAGCGGGCGTAATCGTATTTGTAATTTCGATAGTCCGAGCAAGTGCATTATTTTCATCATCAGGAAATAAACCACTGCTCACCGGCACATCGGGTTTGTTACGTAGACTGCTGTTTAATTCAACGACTAATGAACCACCCGCCGTGCCTTCACCGCCTTTCGCTTGCAAATTTCCGTCTGCAATAATGCCTTCGCCTGCTTTTAAAGTAATTGAGCCGCCCGTTGATGGAATTTTTTGACTGACCCATTGCGGATTTGAATTATCAGATTGAACAAAATCGAGTATTTTTTCTGTGCCTGAAACATCAATAACCGATTGTGAACGACTGACGATATAACCACGTTTAGCCGTTAATGCGATATTTCCACCAGCTAATACATCGCCTGTTGTTAAATTTAAGGCGTTGAATGTAGGTTTAAAAATACCTTTCGCGCTCAAACGACTGTCTGAACTTAACCAAATACCTTGTGAATCAAAAAAACCAGTATCGCCACCTGTTGGCGTGGTAATGGTTAAATTGATATTTCCCGCTGGGGCATCAATCTTCCCATTGAGAATAATCGAGGTATCCGAATTTAAATTGATGGTTGCTTGGGTATCGCCTTGAATCAGCGCATTTTTTCCCACCGTTAAAACTTCAACGTGATTTTGTGCTAATGGTTGAGCAAATGACAACGTCAGATTAGTTGGATTTCTTACTTCGTCAGGGAGCGTAATTACAGTTCCTACATCGCGTAAATTTGTGCCTGTGGGTTTTGTTGCAGCATTAGAATTCAGTTGGATATTTTGTTGTTGTGGTTTGATTTGCACATTATCAGCAACCGTCAAACCATAAAGATAAGAATTTACGGTGTAATTTGAAAAACCATTTTGTCTAAAAAAATCAGGATTCAAAATCAGCGGTTGAGTTTTTGAAATCCCCCCTGCCCCCCTTTTAGAAGGGGGGAAAGTTGACGCGGAGGAACTAATAATAACTTCGTTGCTCGTTAAATTTAACGTTCCGCCTTGTTTTACGCCCCAGCCTTCCAATTTTCCTTGCAGCACAAGACTTGCAGCCTGTCCACCTGCGTCGTGACTGGTGGCAACTAAGTTAATCGCTCCTGCTTTACCGACGGTTGTTTTGTTATTTATATCAATTGTCGCGCCACCGCTGACATCAATTCGACTACCAGTCGCTAATCGTAAATCAGCTTGTTCACTTTGAAGAGAAACTGAACCGCCATCGAGTGTCAATTCACTCGGTGTTTTGGAGTTTTGATTGTCGGCTAAATCGTTAATCCATTTTCCTGATGTATCAATTATCGCCGAATCACCTAACGTAATTGTGCTTTGTAAACGATTGCCGTCAATTTTTATGGGTTGAAAATCCACATTTCCAGAAGGCGAAATAATTGAACCTTGAATATCAAAATCTTTCGCGGCAATTTTTAAACTGCCGTTATTGGGTAAATTTATTGCGGCATCTTTTTCAACAGTTATTGCGCCATTCGTTTTAATATCGACAGTGGTGATACCTGCTTTTTGAAATGTATTCGCGGCTACAACTAAATCAACAGCCGAGGAATCCTCTTTTGATTTTCGAAGTAATAACTCTTTTTCACTAATGACCGTCGCATTCGATTGTGTAACGAAATCTATCGCTTGTTTACCAAACGAATTATTGTTGTTTAAATCTAACGACAACGAACTTCCTACAACTTTATTTGCCGCATCACGCTGATAAATTCCCGAAACAGTTTCCCCGTGTAAATCGCCATCAAGAACCGATTCATAAGTATTGATAACTAACGCACCGCCCGATTTGCCTTCAACATAACCTGACGTGGCGACTTTATTGGTGATAATGCCGTCGTAATTTAAATTCGAATCGGCTTTTGAAATCGAAAAAACTTGTCCGTTTGAAGTCAATTGGGTGGTTTCAACAACACCATCTTGATAGTTAATCGAACCACCCGAAAAATCTAAATTGCTATTTGTTTTAGCAATCACATCGCCGCTGGATTTTAGCGTTATTTTGCCGCCACTGGTGCTGCGTTCATCAATGTTTCGTGCAATTTTATCCACCGCTCCTTTAATGTCTGTGACCGGAATAGATGCGCTGGTGAGTTTTCCAGTATTGTCATACTTCAAATTTGCCTCGCGCACATCAACGGCAACGGTTTTACCGTGCAAAATTCCGTCACGTTGCAACGGTGCATCACGCAATTCATTGTTACGAATTTCAACATTAACCACATTGTGTTCGACAGGAAGCGTCACGTCTTTTACGCCCGAAACATCAATCTTACTGCCCGATTCTAAATAAATTCGCGCATTGCCTTTTTGCGTGTTGTCAGTTGGATTATCAACCGCTGTCATTGCTACATTTCCTGATTTCGCTTCAATCGTTGCGTTATTTTGTACAACAACATCGTGTCCACTCACTTCAATTATTGACGAAGTTTGCGCTTGTGCATCGATAGCCGTTTCAGCTTTATCCGAATCTAAATCAACGCTTGTGCGACTATTTTCACTTAAATTAACAGTCGCATTTTTGCCTAAACCGTCGTCTTCATCTTCGTTTCGAGTCGTGTTTTGAGGCAATAATTTTCCACCTGTTCCTGAGCGATCTTGAATGCCTTCGTGTGCTAATAAACGGACTGAACCGTTAAGTTTTACAGATGTAGTTGCGGACACAATGCCTTTTTGATTAACCGCAAAACCGAGCAAACTAGCGTTGCCGCGTTCGGCGAGAACTTTGCCAACGTTATTTACTTCGCCACCTTTGCCAACCTCTACAACTAAACCGCGTGTGGAATCATCACCTCCAGCTTCTTGCAAATAGACTTTGTCTTTTGAGGCGGCAAGAATGGTTTGACCGTCGGGTGTTTCAATATCGCCTTCGTTGGTAATACTTGGTGCAGCGATAATGACCCGCCCATTTTTTGCATTGGTTTTGATGCTCGCACCTTGGGCTATAATAATTCGAATTTTGACGGGATTATTCGCTGAATCTTTGAGTACATTGCCTTTATCGTCTTTTAAATAAACGTCGCCAGTCCCTTGTAATGCCGCTGAACCGTCAATATCAAAGGCTTTCGTAATACCTTTTTGAAAAATATCGTTAGAAATTCCCAACGTAGTTGCAACCAATGAATTCACATTCACTTGCGAATCTTTGCCGAAAATAAAGCCATTTTGATTCACTAAATAGACTTGCCCGTTTGCCGAAATCGTCCCCATGATTTTGCTAGCATCAGCTTGATGAATGTTATTTAAGGCAATCGCGCTACTTGATGGCTGTTCAAACTTCACACTATTTTCAACACCGACGTTAAATTTTTGCCAGTTTAAAACGGCTTTGTCGGAATTCTGTTTAATCGTCATGTTTTGTTCTGAAATGGCTGCTGTCGCGTGTCCCTGCGTGGCAATTTCAACTGGATTTGCAGATAAAGTAACCGCCGCGCTTGGCACCGGTAGTTCACCGGCTCTAACGTGTGAAGCGGTAAAACCTAAAATAAAACTGCTACCGATAAGTGTCCGAATTGCCAAAATTAACGGTTTTTGAGAGAACGTAACCATTACGAAATCGCTGTTAAAACGTGTAAGCAACACGAAAATCGATACGTTGATCGCCAACGCTTATCGTATTTTGTTTATAAAGCGGGTATGCCCAATCTAATTCGCTGACAAAATACTTGAACAATTCCATTCGCAAACCTACGCCAGCTCCCGCTAATTGATAAGTTGAAGGATTTGGCGTAAGCGGTTTTTGTACCCAAAGATGCGCGTAATCAAAAAATATGTGAGTGCGTAAATTTTTGGCAAAATCCCATTGTTGAAAGGCGGGGCTTTGTAATTCCAAAGAGAGATTTGCACCATCGTCACCCAATTGTTGTGTTTGATAATAACCACGCACACTTTGTTGTCCACCGGCTGAAAATTGTTCGTTACTAATGAGCGGTGAGTTTGAAATTTGTCCCGATAAACGCGCGGTTAAACGTAAATCCCACGGCATTTGCTGCAAATGTTTTAACTCGCTGGTTAAATATAAATAATCTGCTTTTGCACCAACACGTTTTTGGGCAAATTCTTGAGCGTCATTACCTAACCCTCGTACTGAAAAATGTAATGCCGAACCGAGCGATGTCACTGAATCATCGTCACGCCAGCTTCCGTCATAACCGACTTGAAACCCTGCATAACTGATTGGTGTATTTTCAGTATCTTGTCCTTTGGTTTTAACGCCTTGGGAAAAATCTTTGTAGTCAAAACCCGCCGTTAAACTATGGGTATAACTGCTGAAAGTAGCGAGCGGTAACATTAAACGCGCCCCATAAATTGAACCCGCACCCACAACTGATAAACCGCCGACACTTGTACCAAGTTGAGTATTTGAACTAATGCCAATACCGTAAAGTGCGAGGCGAGATTCACGCCAGCCGGTCGGTAAAATATAAGTCCCCGACCATACATCAACTTCATCGGGATTTTCGGGTGAAACTTGATATTGCAATGACGCGCTATGAAAACGTTGCCACAAATTATCGTAACGAATTGAACCAATTATCCGTGAACGACTGGTATGTTCAGAATTGCGTCCATTTATTTCAACGCTCCCGTGCAACGGCAATTCATCTTTCACACGTAATTCAATTTCTGTTTTTCCTGGGGTTGAACCGGCACGAAATACTGGCGTAACTTGGCGATCAGATGATTCCTTGCTTAATGCGTCGATTTGTTCTTGTACTGCTGGCATATAAGGCACTTGTCCGGCGGAAAGTGCGGGGATTTTTTCTGTGATTTTTCCTAAATAAAAATAACGTGAACCTGTCACTTTCAAACGTTCAACCGAACCTTCGTGAACTTGCAGACGTACCAAACCTTCCACAACATCTTGTTCTGGAATTTCAACTAAAACGGTGGGATAACCTTTATCTTTATAAAACGTTTCTAATGTTTGGCGTGCTTTTTCAACATCATCAACCGATTTTTCTTTTCCTAAAAATGGATAAAGTATTTTTTCAATTAACGCGCTGTCTAACACGGTGTTACCATCAATTTGTAATTCAAACAAATCGAATCTGGGTTGCGCTTCGGATGGTTTTGAGACCGTTACATCACCGTGATTTTCTTGTGCTGCCA
>JAQTOX010000058.1 GCA_028713055.1 Methylococcales bacterium
TTGGTTGGTATTTTCGTCATGTTGACGGCGTAGATGTGCAACTTAAACAGCAAATCAATCAGACTTTAGAACCAGTAAAACAGCTCGAATTAGTAGGTTTGGCTTTAGAATTATGAAAAAATATCTCACTATTTTCGTGGCGTTACTTATCACCATTGCCGCCATTGGACTTTCAAATTACTGGCTTACGCATAAACCTCGCGCCAACCGCACACCTAAAATTGTCGCTGCACCGCTTGTTGAAATCTTAAAACCCGCTGTGAAAAATCATCAAACCACAATTTATACAATGGGCAACGTAATTGCCTCGCAAAGTGTAAATTTAACGCCGCGTATTAGCGGTTTAGTCATTAGCGTGAGTCCAAATTTTGTCGAAGGGGGTTTACTTAAAAAAGGCGAACCACTTGTTGAACTCGACCCGACTGATTATTTGTTGGCAATAAAACAAAGTGAAAACGAAGTCGCCAAAGCGCAATACAATTTGAAACTCGAACAAGGACAACAAACCATTGTGCAACGTGAAGCACAATTGCTCGGTTCAGAATTACACGGACAATCTGAAGAATTAGTATTACGCAAACCGCATTTACAACTGGTTCAAGCCGCATTAGTTTCCGCGCAAGCCGCACTCAAACAGGCACAATTAAATTTAGAACGTACCAAACCAACCGTACCATTCAATGCAATTATTACTGCCAGAAATGCCAATGTTGGTGCGTGGATGCCCGCATTTTCGACTGGTACACCGTTAGCAAAATTAGTTGGGACGGATAGTTTTTGGGTGAATGTATCAGTACCCGTGGAAAAATTACGCTGGTTAGCAATTCCTGAAATCAATGGAACGCAAGGCGCGGCGGCAAAAATTACTTATGATAGCGCATGGGGGCGGGGCGTTTATCGGCAGGGAAATATCAAACGTTTGCAAGCCGAAATTGAACCCGAAGGACGCATGGCGAAAATTTTGGTCGAAGTCGATGATCCGTTGTGTCAAAAAATCGAAAATAAATCCAAACCACCGCTAATGCTCGGAACATACCTGCAAGTCGCGTTGAATGGCGCGGTGTTGCATGACGTGATTGAATTGCCTGAAACCACATTGCACGATGGCAAAACGTTGTGGTTGTTGAATCAAAAAAATGAATTAGCGTTTGCGGATGTTGAGCCACTTTGGACAGAAAATGGCAAAATTTATATAGCGAAAGATGCCTTACCGAATAATGTGATGGTGATTACCAGCGATTTAGCCGCACCGATGGTGGGCATGACGTTACAGGCTAAAAACTAATTACACTGTTTCATTCAGAAATGATTTTACACCCACAGAATACGCGGATTTCATGGGTTGAAAATTGTTATGTGCGCTCATCAATCCAGTCATCAAACCGACTTTCTGTAATTGTTGTTTCAAATTTTCGAGGTGTTGACTAATCAACACGGTGGTTTGGGGTTGCTGATTTTTAAAATAGGTATTCACCACACCATTTTGATACGAAATCACGCATTGCACTTCGCCCAATTTTGGCGGCGAGAGTGTTAAATTTACCGACCAGTGTTGTGCTTGTGCATCTACCGATTGATTCGCTTTATCGCGTTGAATCTCCATTTTCAACGTTTCTGCCTGGTTTCCCATCAGGAAAGGCAATTCAAATGCCCAAACTTGTTTACCATCTTCTTTCGGCAACGAATGCAGTTGATCAATCACGACTTTCGCCAACGCATTTTCAGTTTTAGTTTGTAATTGTTGTAATCCATTTACTTGTGTTTCGGTTAACGCCAATTCATTTTGTTGCTCGATGCCTTGCTTGAGCGTGTGCATCAACTTGAATAAATCATTTTTGAAGTCTGTCATCACGGGTTCATCAAGTGGTTCAGTAACAATTTCTAATCGTGGCGTGTTAATTTTTTGATCGTTACTAGCTTTCAAATTTGGCAAAATTTCAACAGCGAGTGTTTTTAAGGATTGCGGAATATTTTCAGAGCGCGTCAGTTGCAACAATTGAGCGTGCAATTCGCCTTTGTTTTGATCAATCAATTGCGCTATTTCAGGTGTTGGCGCAGATTCTTGTTTCAATAAGTTTTGTAATAAAGTGGAAGTTAGTTGTTTTAATTCATTCGTTACGCTGGTGTGTTGCAATAAATTGAGCAACGGCATTTTTAAATCTGTCGTAGGTTTAGGCGTTTGTGCAATTGATGTTGAAATTGGCATCGGTGCTTTTGAAACATTAGTTACCGCACCTTTGGCTTCAAAAAAAAGTCCCGACGAATAAATCAAATGCTTCAATTTTTGCGGATTAAATAATTGTTCGTTTGGCTGCAAATGGTCAAATAACGCAGCAGCATTTTGTTTTAGGGTTGTTGTCAGTGATTCATTTTTGATTTCTAACTGCGGTAAATCAGTGTGTAATTGATTCAATAAAACAGCGGGCGATTCGTGGCGCGGCAAAAGCTGCTTCATAAAAGCAGCAATTCTTTCTTCCTGAATTTGAGATGGCAGAACGGTTGATGGCAATTGTTTAAATTCCGGCATTGCACCAATTTTGGTAATCGCTAACGTCAACGCTTGTCCAACTTTTAACGGTTCATTGGTTTGTGTGGGTAAAAGTTGTAATTGATTTCGTTCAACGCTAATCAACATATTTTTCCCACCACTCGGCGAACCTTGATGGTCGTCGACGAATAATTGAAGCTGAATTTTATTGCCCACCAACCCAACAACTTTTGCTTCAATCGGTTGCTGACCTTGCGCGTGCGACACAAAACTTTTCAAAGATTCATCAATTCGATTTGCTAACGGCGCAGTCGCTAATGTCAGTCGCATAGCATTCATTTTTTCAGGACTTGGCGGCGTACTTGCGTAACGTTGCGTATCAAGCGTAACCAGTTTGAACTCTAATTCCGGCGAGATTTTGGCGACTTGCAGCGTCACATTTTGTCCAATATAGGGTGTAAATGTGGCACGTTGATTTTGATTTTCGACAGTTAACGTTTGTCCGCCCCATTTGAGTGTGATGCCGGTTGAATTGATTGCAGTTACTGTTACGGCGATTTGCTGTCCAACCGTTAAATTCAAATTACTTTCCACCAATGTTTTCATGGCTTGCAGAATTTGACTGTTGAACGAGTTTTGAATATCCATAAAATCCGGTGTGTAAAAAAAGTAGGCAAACGACAATAATGGCACTGTATCGTAAGGCAGTGGCAAAACTAAAATCACACACGTTTCAAATGACTTTAATTAGCAATTTGCTTAATCTATGTGAACTATTTTAATCGATTAGCGAGGACGTTATGACACAAAAACAATCATTAAATGAACAAATTGAACAAATTTTAGCCGAAGAAACTGCGTTAGAAGCGCAACGCAGTTGGTCGGGAAAATTAAAGCGTGTTTGGAAATCAGATAATCGTCAACAAGCAATTAAAGCGGAAATTTTCGCCATGTGGCAGGGGTTGAGCAAAAAAGGCATTTTCACGTTATTTTTAATTGTGGCATTTGTATTTGCGCTGACATTTTCAGTGTTGTGATTTTTCGCTTAAACAGAATGTTCCTGACATATTTTTTCGCTGTCAGATTCACTCAAAGATTGTTTTGTTAAACCACAAGTGAAGCCGCTGTTGGAATGTGTGAAATAATTACACGTTTTGCACAAACCAAAAGTCTGTGATTGATTTGCTTTTTGTAGTGCGAGAAGTGCGTTCATGAAACTGTCCTCGTGGCTTAGAAAATCATTTTTACTCAATATCGCATTGGCATTATCAAACAAATTCGCTGGACGGGCTTTGGCTAAAATCTCCTCACCGTCCGGTGATAATTTTAAATGAATAATCCGTTTATCTTGTATGTCGGTTAATTTTTCGATCAAACCATTACGTTCTAAAAGCAACAACGTTTGCGACACCGTACCGCGTGTCATTCCTAAATAATTTGCCAATGCAGCTGGCGTGTCACTGTAACGGTTGCAACGCGAAATATAATCCAACACTTGCAAATGCACGGGTTGCAATCCGAGTTCTGTACATCTTCGTCGTTCTTCGGAACGAATTAACGCCACCATTCGTTCAATCGGTGCGTACACATCAATCACTGCCATAAATTTTATTTTCTAATGCCTTTTATACGTTCGAATTCGTAAAGGTTAGCATAAAAATTACACGCAAAAACACTTTCCAAACGATTTTTGTAAGCTAATTTCAACTCCAATGCCTTACACAATTGGTTATAATTCGTAATCTGAAATTCATAAAAACTTTAATTCATGTCTACCATCATTCGTGACGTTAGCGCACGCAAACAAAAAGAAGATCAACTTGCTTTACTCGATTACGCTTTTGATCATGTTGACGAAGCTATTTATTTGATTGATGAAAACGCTCGTTTTTTTCAAGTCAACGAAAAAGCGTGTAGGAGTTTAGGTTATACGCGCGAAGAACTGTTGACGATGCAAATTTTCGACATCGATCCTGATTTTAAGCCTGAACATTGGGAGCATTTCAGAGATGGCATTACGGAAGGATCATTGTCTGTAACAATGGAAACTCGTCATCAAACTAAAGAGGGTCGTATTTTTCCTGTAGAAATTAGTGCTAATCATATTTTTTATCAGGGGCGGCATTACGATATGGCTATGGTGCGTGATATTTCTGAGCGTAAGACGACAGAAAGGCAACTTGCTTTATTGAATTATGCTCTCGTCCATGTTGGAGAAACTGTTTGCTTGATAGATGAAAATGCAAAAATTCATTACATCAACGCAAATGCAAGCGAGACAAGAGGTTACACTCGTGAGGAAATGCTCAATTTGAGTGTGTCAGATGTTGACCCTGACTTTCCGATAGAACATTGGTCAGATCATTGGCAAGACCTGAAGGAAAAAGGCTCTCTCACCTTTGAAAGTCGACACAAAACAAAAGATGGACATATTTTTCCTGTCGAAATAAATGCTAATTACTTTGAATTCGATAATAAAAGCTACAACTTGGCATTAGTGCGTGACATTACCGAACGTAAACAAAAACGAGAAACCTTGCAACGCAGTGAATCATCGTTAGCAGAAGCACAGCGTATTGCTCATATTGGCAGCTGGGAAGTTGATTTTTCAACTGGTGAATTGTTATGGTCAGATGAAACATACCGTATTTGGGAAATTGGTAAATTACAGTTTGGTGCGACGGTCGAAGCATTTTATGAAACCGTTCATCCTGAAGACGTAGAAAAAGTTGCTAATGCTTACAACGAATCGGTTGCAAACAAATCGTTGTACCAAATTGAACACCGATTACTGTTTTCAGACGGTCGAGTGAAATACATTGCCGAACGCGGTGAACCGTTTTGTGACAAAAATGGCGAAATAATTCGTTTCGTTGGTACGGCAATGGATATTACCGAACAGCAAGGTGTTAAAGACACATTAGAATTTGTTGCCCAACGCGGTTGGAAAAACAGTGGCGAATCGTTTTTGGTCGTATTGGCACAATATCTAAGTCGAACACTTGGGGTCGATTATGTCATTATTGGCAAGCTAGAAACACCTCCCATTCAGGCTGAAACGCTTGTTTTTTATGCTAAAGGGGAGGTGCTTCCCAACATACAATACAGCCTTAAAGATTCTCCTTGTGGTAATGTCATGAATGGCAAACTCTGTTGTTATTCAGAAAATATCCAGCAATTATTTCCTAATGATATTTTTTTCGTCGAGATGCAAATTGAGAGTTATGCAGGCATTCCATTATCGGATACAACGGGAAATGTTATCGGTTTGATTGCGGTGATGGATAGCAAGCCATTAAAGGACGCTGCTTTTATCACCTCAATACTGCAATTAGTCGCCACAAGTGTTGCCGCAGAATTAGAACGTCAACGTTCAGAACAAGTTTTATTAGATTCACATCATTTCTTAAAACAAATCGTCAATACCCTGGCAGATCCTGTTTTTGTGAAAGACAGGAAACATCGTTGGGTTCTGCTTAATCAAGCATTTTGTGACTACATCGGGCATCCCTTGGAAGAGTTGCTTGGTAAATCCGATTACGATTTTTTCCCCGCCGATCAGGCAGATATATTTTGGGCAAAAGACGAAGTGGTATTTTTCAGCGGGGAGGAAAATACCAACGAGGAAACATTTACAAATTCTGCTGGATTCGTTCGGACGATTCTTACCAAAAAAACGTGTTATACAGACAGTAATGGACAGCAATTTTTGGTAGGAATTATTACGGACATTACTGAACGAAAACAAATGGAGGAAACCGTCCGACAGCATGAACAAGAGTTCCGCGTGTTGGTTGAAACGTCGCCCTCGCCTATTTTTCGATATGATGCAAACTGTCGTCGTATTTACATTAATCCCGCAGTAGAAAAAATGACGGGGAAAATAGCCGCTGAATTGTTAAATCGTGTTCCATCTGATGGTTCTATTCTTAGCAAGCGCAACGGAGAAGAATTAGAAAGGATATTACGATATGTTTTAGAAACAGGTCGAATGACCGAAAGTGAGATTGAATGCGTTGTTGCAGATGGACAAACACACTATTTTTACAATCGTTATGCGCCTGAGTTAGATGCTAACGGTAAAACGGTAGGGGTTGTTTCAGTAGCCCATGATATTACGGAACGCAAACACGCCGAAAATTTACTTTTTCAACTCGAACGTGAATTTAGAACACTCGTTGATAATTTACCCACCGTTGTTTTGCGTTATAACAGTAACCTTGAGCATATCTATGCAAATCGTACTTATCTGCAAGTTGCCGGCATTACCGAAGCCGAATTCCTCAGCCAATCAACTGCTGAAACATGGCGATGCACTAACATTTCGTCTAAAGAATATCTCGCCGTATTAGCAGAGGTTGTGCGAACGGGGAAAAATTCAGAAATCTCCTTGGAATGTACGATAGCACAGGGGCAATTGTGTTATTACGAGGCAAAAATAGTCCCAGAATACGCTTTCAACGGGCAAGTTCAGAGTGTGTTGGTTTTAGGATTTGACTTAAGTGAACGTCACAGACAACAAATCATAGAAAACAATCGCCAACGCGTATTTGAAAAAATGGCACACAGCGAAAACCTCGATGTCATTTTGGGACAAGTTGCGTTGTATGTTGAATCGTCAAAATCGGGACGGTATTGCGCTATTTTGTTGTTTGATGAAACAGAGAAGAACCTGCAACTCGTTGCTGCGCCCTCATTTCCAGAATCATATTGTGCGAAAAGTGGTTCATCCATTTTAGAAGTAAAACATGAACATTGCACAGGCTGGTTAGCATCGGCATCGCTTAAACAACGGGTTGTTATCGAAAATATTGATGAACATCCGTGCTATTCACTTTGTCAAAGTTTTGTACGAGAAATTGGTGCAAAGGCTTGTTGGGCAGAACCTATTTTGTCTGCCTCAAATCAGTTACTCGGCGTAGTGACAATTTATCTCAACCAAGTTGGTGCGCCTGATGAAAATGATGCCGTATTATTGCTTCAAGCAGGGCATTTAAGTGCAATTGCCATTGAACGCAAACGCATTGAACAACAAATGTCTTATCAAGCTAGTTACGACGCATTAACAGGATTACCAAATCGTCGAATGTTTAATAATCGTCTGCGAATAGAAATTATCAGAACAGATCGTAGTGGTCACGAGTTAGCGTTGCTGTTTATTGATTTGGATCATTTTAAAGAAGTTAACGACACATTAGGTCATGACATCGGCGACAAATTATTGGTAGAAGCCGCCAATCGTATTCAGCAGTGTATACGCGAATCGGATACGGTGGCGCGATTAGGTGGCGATGAATTTGTAGTTATTTTATCTGATGTGGGGAGTATTCCGCCTTTAGAACGCATTGCAGAAGCGATTATCAAAGTTATGACAGAACCTTTTTATTTCGGGGAATATGTCGCTTATATCTCAGCAAGTGTTGGAATTGCTGTGTATCCTCAAGATGCAGACAATGCTGTTACGTTAATGAGTTGTGCTGATCAAGCGATGTATTCTGCAAAAGAATTAGGACGTAACAATTTCAATTTCTTTACGCAAAGTATGCAAGAACAGGCACACCAACGTTTGTATTTGATTAACAATTTGCGAACAGCGATTGAAAAAGAGGAATTGGAAGTTTATTACCAACCGATTGTCGATGTTGTGAGCGGAAAAACCGTGAAAGCAGAAGCCTTACTGCGTTGGCGTCATCCTGCATTAGGAATGGTCTCGCCAGCCGTATTTATTCCCCTTGCCGAAGAAACTAATTTAATTCAAGAAATTGGCAGTTGGGTGTTTTACCAAGCCGCTGATATGGCTAAACGCTGGAATTTGTTATCGAATGCCAACGAACCACAAAAAGTTAGTATCAATATGTCACCTCGTCAACTCACCAAAGGAAATGGTGAGCAAATTGCGATTGATTATCTGCAAACCATCGTACTTGATTCACGTTGTGTTGTGATTGAAATTACCGAAGGTTTATTGCTCGATAACAGTCCTGACATTATCGAAAAATTAACACGACTGCGAACCGCAGGAATTGAAATTTCGTTGGATGATTTTGGTACAGGTTATTCAGCCATTTCGTATTTGAAAAAATTCAATCTTGATTATTTAAAAATCGATCGTTCATTTGTGCAAGATTTAGAAATCGATGCGAGTGACCAAGCGATTACCGAAGCAATTGTTGTGATGGCGCATCGATTGGGGTTGAAAGTGATTGCCGAAGGCGTCGAAACCGAAGGGCAGCGAGCCTTACTCGCCGCCGTTGGTTGTGAATACATACAAGGTTATTTTTACTCGAAACCACTACCAGCAGAGGCATTTTTGTCTTATGTTTTGCCGTAGGCAAATTTGTGAAAATCAGCTTTTACCTGGCAACATTCCGACCGACCCTGGTTTGATGCGTTTACAAGTCACAATCACATCTTCCAAATGACATTGTTTTTTGTCACTCGCTCCCGTTTTACAATCTGTACAAACCATTTTTCCATTGTTTTTGATTGCATCAACGTGCCAGCCATAACCCTGAAATTGGCAAAAACGTTTGCTAAATCTGTCCACCGTATAAGGTTTTTCGGCAATTGCTTTCGCTTCGTTTTCTGCAAAGCAACTCGCCGTCGGTATCGTATTCGCCATCAAATCGCGATAGACATATTCAGTCGCCATTGTCGCGTTAGACGCGAACAATAAAGTCAGCATCAATCCAATTTGTAATTTCATGATGATTTCCTAATTCAAAACACGAATGTTCATTTGTGCAACTTCTTCGTCAAGTTGCTGTTTAATTGGCGCAAATTTATCAGTTTCGCTTTTCCTCACCACGGCAACTGTGGCTAAAATACTGAGTACAATACAACCAACGTACAACCAGAATTTGTCATTTTTTTCTATTTCTTCTTGAGACATAGCGTAATCACCTTATTGTTATTTTTATTTTGACTGAAGCAAATCATTCAATTGTGGCGAATCGATACTATAAAAAGCAGCTGTTATTGTCAATTAAAATATCGAATCGCTATGGATTGCGTGATTCAATTAAAAACACGCTATACTACTAACTCACCATCATTTGGAGGTTAGAGAACCCATGAAAATAACAAAAAAAATTCTATCCACAGCGGTTTTGGCTGTTTTATCGTTAAGCGCGAATGCAGCGGATGATTCACAAAAAATGAACACGTTGTATCAGGAAAATTGTGCTAGTTGTCATGGCGCAGACTTCGGCGGTTATATCGCGCCAGCATTGAATTCGGCAAGTTTGAAAGGTCGCAGTCCAACGGCATTACGCAGTTTAATCATGACAGGCAGTTTCGATACGTTGATGCCTCCGTTTTATGGCAAATTGTCAGACGATGACATTCGTGGTTTAGTGAAACATCTGCAAGCCACACCAAAACAACCAAATCCTGCGTGGACAATCGACGACATGAAAAAATCGTTGCACGTTCACATCAAAGACGAAAGCTCGTTGCCGAGCAAACCCACTTACACCATTGACAGCATGGACAACATAATTGGTGTTGCGGCACGAGGTAAATTCGGACGTGGCGATGCGTCAAAAGCGGTGTTTATTAACAGTACCACGCATCAAAAAATCGGTGAAGTTCATACCGGTTCAGCGGCTCATATTATCGAATTTAATCCAACTAATCCGCGTTGGGCTTACGTCAAAACGGATACGGCGGAAATTTTCAAAGTCGATTTATATTCGATGCAAATTATTCGCAGCATCAAAACTGGCATGAATGGCCCTGGCATTGGCATTTCACGCGATGGCAAATACATTATGGCGGGTTCATTTGTACCGCATAACGCCGTTATTTTGAATGCCGACACGCTCGAACCATTGAAAACGTTTGAACTCGAAGGTATTGACCCTGATGGAAAACAAGTCAGTTCAGATTCAGGCATGATTATCGGAACGCCATTTGCGGACGTGTTTGCAATTGCGCTCGAAAACGCAGGGCAAGTTTGGGTCGTGGATTTAAAAGATGATTTTCCTGTTACGAAAATCACCAACGTCGGTCGCCATTTGCATGATGCGTTTTTAACGCACGGCGGACAAAAATTGATGGTTGCGTCTTACGATGACAGTATTGTCGCGGCGATTGATTTGAAAGAACGTAAAATTATCAAAAAATTACCAGCAGGTTGTGTACCACACGTTGGCGGTGGTTCAGCAGTAAAAGTCGATGGACGTACACTTGGTTTTGGCACGAATTTCGGTGATTGCGACAAAATGGTCGTGAGTGTTTGGGATTTGGACAAAATGGAATTAGTAAAACAAATTCCAGTTTCGGGTGGTACAGAATCACCAGCAGCTCATGCTAACGCACCTTATGTTGCTGTGGATATTATTTCCAAAGATACCCGCGCTCGCACAATTCAATTGATTGATAAAAAATCGCTTGAGGTTGTGAAAACATTGGATGTTGGAGGACACGCTTATTTCCCTGAATACAGCGCGGATGGCAAATTCTTGTACGTCAGCGCAGGTTATGATGGTAATGAAGTCGTGGTTTATGATTCCAAAACTTTGGACAAGGTCGCAACGTTACCGATGGAAAGTCCTGCGGGGATTTTTTCACGAGGTCGAGTGAAATATATGACTCGCGGTTTAGCACCAGATGAGATGAAAGGCTTGAAATAACACGCAACAAAAAAGGGCTTCAACTAAGAAGCCCTTTTTTATGTTTAGTGAATCGCTTTAAAGCCAATATCAGTACGGTAATAAACGCCATTCCAACTAATTTTTTTCGCTAATTCGTAGGCTTTGGTTTGAGCATCTTTAATCGAATCACCCAACGCACACGCACACAAAACGCGCCCGCCATTCGTCACTACATCATCGGCAACTTGTGCAGTTCCAGCGTGAAAAACTTTGTGTTCGCTACTTTCTTCTGCCGGTAAACCCGAAATAATTTGTCCTTTCGTGTAACTATCAGGATAACCACCCGCCGCTAAAACTACACCTAACGCAGGACGCTCGTCCCACTCGGTAGCTATTTTATCGAGTTCACCCGCTAACGCCGCTTGGCACAGTTCCACTAAATCACTTTTCAAACGCATCATAATTGGCTGCGTTTCAGGATCACCAAAACGACAGTTATATTCCAAAACCTTAATCGTGCCATTCGGTGAAATCATCAAACCAGCATACAAAAATCCGCTGTACGGATGACCTTCGTTTGCCATACCTTTCAGCGTGGGTTCGATAACATCACGCATTACTTTTGCGTGAATTTCGGGCGTAACAATTGGAGCTGGCGAATATGCACCCATACCACCTGTGTTCACGCCTTTATCGCCATTATCACGTGCTTTGTGGTCTTGCGAAGTTGCCATTGGCAGCGCATTTTTGCCGTCAGCAATGACAATAAAACTCGCTTCTTCGCCATCTAAAAATTCTTCAATGACGACGCGATGTCCCGCTTCACCAAACGCATTTCCTGCTAACATATCATTCACGGCAGCAATTGCTTCGGCTTCAGTTTGAGCGACAATCACTCCTTTTCCAGCCGCCAAACCATCGGCTTTCACCACAATCGGTGCGCCGTGTTTTTCAATGTACGCAATGGCTAAATTTGTGTCTGTAAAACTTTCGTAAGTCGCAGTCGGTATGCCGTAACGAATCATGAAATCTTTACAAAACGATTTTGAACCTTCCAATTGCGCCGTGTATGCTGATGCGCCAAAACACGCTAAACCTGCCGCTTGGAATTTATCAACAATGCCTAAAACTAACGGCACTTCTGGTCCTACGATTGTAAGTTCGATGCCATTTTGTTGTGCGAAAGATCGCAATCTACCGATGTCATCAACTGCGATTGCGACATTTTCGACACCCGATTCTAAAGCAGTTCCTGCATTGCCTGGCGCAACAAAAACACGACTAACTTTTGGCGATTGTTTAACTTTCCACGCTAAAGCGTGTTCGCGCCCACCACTACCAATAATTAAAATATTCATAAATTCTCCTTGTTTATTTAGTGGCGGAAGTGGCGCATTCCTGTGAACAACATTGTAATCCGATATTCGTCCGCTGCATCGATAACTTCTTGGTCACGCATTGAACCACCCGGTTGAATTACCGCTGAAATTCCAGCTTCAACGGCAGCATCAATTCCATCACGGAACGGAAAAAACGCATCTGATGCCATTGCTGAACCAGAAACATCTAAACCAGCATCACTTGCTTTAATTCCTGCGATTTTTGCAGAATAGATTCGACTCATTTGTCCTGCACCAACACCAACTAGCTGCCCATTTTTGCAATAAACAATGGCGTTCGATTTCACGAACTTTGCCACTTTCCACGCAAACAATAAATCTGTCCATTCTTGTTCTGTCGGTGTACGTTTTGTGACGATTTTCATATCACCTGGCATAACAATTCCAGTGTCTTTGTCTTGAACTAACAAACCACCCGCTACACGCTTGTAATCAAATCCGTGAAAATGCGAACCGTTCACCAAACAGGTATGTGACCAGTCACCGGTCACTAAAACACGCACATTTTGTTTTGCTGCCAATACTTCTTTTGCAGCATCACTGACACTCGGCGCAATGATGACTTCGACAAATTGACGATTGATGATTGTTGCGGCGGTTTCTTCGTCAAGTTCACGGTTAAACGCAATAATTCCACCAAATGCTGAAGTCGAATCGGTGGCATACGCTAAATTGTAAGCAGTTAAAAGATTGGTAGATTGCGCGACACCGCAAGGATTTGCGTGTTTTACAATTACGCAAGTGGGCTGTTCGACAAAGGATTTTACACATTCCAATGCGGCATCTGCATCGGCGATATTGTTGTAAGATAATTCTTTTCCTTGTAATTGAATTGCGCTGGCAATCGTACCAATAGCGGGATTTTTTTCGATATAAAACGCTGCATTTTGATGTGGATTTTCACCATAACGTAGTGTTTGCTGTTGATAAAACTGTAGGTTCAACGTTTCTGGAAATGGCGTATCGTTTAATTTGTTCAAATACGTTGCAATTGCCGTATCGTAACGTGCCGTATGTTCAAAACTTTTTAATGCCAAATGAAAACGTGTTGCACCCGATAATGCGCCATGGGTTTCATTCAATTCGCTCAAAATATCAGCATAATCGTTTGAATTTACAATAATCGCCACGTCGGCATGATTTTTCGCTGCTGCTCGAATCATTGTAGGCCCACCGATGTCAATGTTTTCAATCGCCGTTTCAAAATTACAATCGGGTTTCGCAATCGTGTCTTCAAATGGGTATAAATTCACCACAACCATATCAATAGCGTGAATATCGTTTGCTACCATGACAGCATCGTCAACACCTCGTCGACCTAAAATACCGCCATGAACTTTCGGATGCAACGTTTTAACGCGCCCATCCATCATTTCTGGAAAACCGGTGTAATCGGATACTTCAATTGCTACGATGTTGTTTTCAGTTAAGGTTTTAAACGTACCGCCCGTCGATAAAATTTCGATGCCGAGTTGGTTTAAATTACGGCAAAAATCAACGATGCCAGTTTTGTCCGATACGCTCACAAGAGCGCGAGAGATTTTTTTGTTCATGTAAATTTAAATAAAGTTAATAAGAAAGGGATGCTATAACTAACTAAGCATTAATTGGTTTTACCACATCAAATCATCTGGAATTTCAAACGCTGCATAAGGGTCATCGATGGTGCTACTGTTTTTGGGTTCGTTCCATACCAACACTCGATCTTTATCACGTTCTTTGATTTTTAGC
The DNA here is from genome assembly GCA_028713055.1 of Methylococcales bacterium. Classification (GTDB taxonomy): domain Bacteria; phylum Pseudomonadota; class Gammaproteobacteria; order Methylococcales; family Methylomonadaceae; genus UBA10906. Next base: position 14,217 of record JAQTOX010000058.1, read on the forward strand.
GCAACGTCATGGCTTATCAAAACATAATCCTTTTCCGCTTTCACAATCGCCAACTTTCCGCTTGCTAATTGGTCGCGCAATGCTTCAGTTACATAAAACGTTTTAATTTTTGCATCATCGGTAAAGTGATACGCAATTTCTGCCTCTTTAGCATTAAATTTGATTTGATGCTCATCAATCAACTGTTTAATTTGTGCATGGAGTTCTTTTTGTCGGGCTTGTTCTTGTTGTTGTAAATTTAGCAAACGGTCACGTTCGGTTTTTTCAACTAAAGCTTGTTGTGCAAGCTGTTTTGTTTCGTCAACGACTTCAATCTTATGATGACGTTGTGCTTGTTGTTGTTTATGTTTTTCAGTTTTGATGGTTTTTGCTTTCGCATTACTCACTAAACCCGCTTTGAGTAACTGTTCTTGCATCGACAATTTTTTACTCATGCTCAAACCGCTCCAACTCAATCGCATCAAAATCGCACACTTGCCAATGTGATGCTTCTGTTTTTAGCACGTTGTCACGAATCAACCAAATTGTGTGTAATCCGGCAGTTTGAGCAGCGTTTAACTCGGATTCAATATCTGATAGAAACAACAATTGTTCTGCTGGCAAACCGATGTGTGCGACGATATTTTCATACGAGCTACTGTCTTGTTTTTTGCCAATGTGCGTATCGAAATAGCCAGAGAACAAGGACGTTAAATCACCCACTTCGGTATGCGCGAACAATAATTTTTGTGCGTGTACCGATCCCGAAGAATAAACGTACAAGTCAAAACCCTGCGCTTTCCATGCTTGCAAATTGCGAATAGCATCGGTGTATAAATGCCCAACAAGTTCACCACGTCGATAACCTGTTTCCCAAATTAACCCCTGCAACGATTTCAAAGGTGTGATTTTTTTATCGTCATCTATCCATTCAATTAACTGGGTTATCGCTTGTTCTAAATCTAATTCTGTACCGACTTCAACGTTCACGTCGGCGAGTAATTTTTGAACCGTTTCATTCGCCGCATTTTCACGCAAAAATTCACCCACATGAGCGCGAGCATAAGGAAACAAACAGTCTTTCACAAACGATAACGATGACGTTGTGCCTTCAATACCAGTAATAATCGCTTTAATCATGATGTCGTCAATTCCTGTTGTAATTCATCTAATGTCGGAAAAATTTTTGAAATATCGCTATGAGTAAAATTCGCCACCCAACCCTCGGGATTGGTAAATAACCGAATGCAGGCTAAATACGGATTTTCACCCATATCAAACCAATGCGTAACATTCGCTGGAACGCTAATTAAATCGCCTTTTTCACATAAAACGCCATAAATTTTTTCGTCTACATGAAGATAAAAAAGTCCACAACCTTCTACAAAAAAACGCACTTCAAATACACTGTGTGTGTGTTCAGCAAGA
>JAQTOX010000174.1 GCA_028713055.1 Methylococcales bacterium
TGGGAATGACCTTTGATGAGTGTGATATTCCCTTTGATTTGGTTGATGATGCCATGAGGTGGCGTGAAAGTCTCGTTGAAGCTGTAGCAGATGCTAGCGAAGAGCTTATGAATAAGTATCTTGACACAGGTTTTTTAGACAATAAAGAGATTAGGCAGGGGGTTCGCGCCTTGACTCTTGCGAATCGGATTGTCCCTATTTTTTGCGGTTCTGCTTTTAAAAATAAGGGTGTTCAGGCGTTACTAGATGCAGTTGTAGATTATTTGCCAGCACCAGTGGATGTCAAATCGGTGCAGGGTACTCTGATTGATGGCATTTCAGAATCTACTCGGTCAGCACGCGACGACACGCCGTTTTCCGCATTAGTTTTTAAAATTGCTACTGACCCTTTTGTGGGTATTTTGACATTTTTTAGAGTTTATTCAGGTGTTTTGACTGCCGGCGACACTATTTTTAACTCAGTAAAAATGAAGCGCGAACGAATTGGGAAAATTGTTCAATTACATGCTAATAGTCGCGAAGAAGTGAAAGAAGTTTTTGCTGGTGATATTGCGGCAATTATTGGGCTGAAGGATGTCACTACAGGCGACACGCTTTGTGATATAAAAGATTCTATTATTTTAGGAAAGATGACGTTTCCAGAGCCAGTTATTTCGATCGCCATTGAACCAAAAACAAAAATAGATGAAGAGAAAATGGCTATTGCATTGATCCGATTAGCTCAGGAGGATCCTTCGTTCAAAACTAGTGTCGATCCAGATTCGGGTCAAATAGTTATCTCTGGTATGGGTGAGCTGCATTTGGATATTATTGTCGATCGTATGAAACGTGAGTTTAATGTTGATGCAAATATTGGTGCGCCACAGGTAGCCTACCGTGAATCTATTGGAAATGCTATTGAGCAGGAAACTAAATTTATTCGCGAAATGGGGGCTAAAGGTCAGTTTGCTCACATTTGGTTGCGATTGGAGCCTCAAGAACGTGGTTCGGGTTATCGGTTTGTTAGTCAAATTTCGGCAGACGTTGTGCCTTCGGAGTACGTCTCATCCGTAGATGAGGGTGTTCAGGATCAACTGAAAAGTGGTGTTTTGGCTGGCTATCCAGTTTTGGATGTAAAAGTGACGTTGTTTGATGGATCTTACCACGATGTTGATTCGAGTAATTCGGCTTTCCGTACAGTAGGAGCGATGTGTTTTAGGGAGGGTGCTAAGAATGCAAGTCCTATTTTACTGGAGCCGGTAATGCGTGTTGAGGTGATTACGCCAGAAGAGTATATGGGGAATGTTGTCAGTGACGTTAGTAAGCGACGCGGTATCATTCAGACGATGAAAGATGCCGGGTCGTCAAAAGTAATTGACTGTGAGGTGCCGTTGGCGGAAATGTTTGGCTATGCCACCGATTTGCGTTCTGCGACACAAGGTCGAGCAACGTACAGTATGCAGTTTGAAAAATACGGTGAGGTGCCAACGCATATCACTGAATCAATTATTAAGAAATTTTTGTAAAATTTTGAATTATTTTAAGGTGTAACTCATGGCTAAAGAAAAATTTTCACGTAGCAAGCCACACGTTAATGTTGGCACGATTGGTCACGTTGATCATGGTAAAACTACTTTAACAGCGGCGTTGACTACTGTAATGGCTAAATTGCACGGCGGTGCAGTGAAGGCGTTTGATCAGATTGATAACGCACCGGAAGAGAGAGCACGTGGTATTACCATTGCTACTTCACACGTTGAGTACGAGTCGCCCCAGCGTCACTACGCACACGTGGACTGTCCTGGTCACGCCGATTATGTAAAAAATATGATTACTGGTGCTGCGCAAATGGATGGTGCCATTTTAGTCTGCTCAGCAGCAGATGGTCCAATGCCACAAACTCGTGAACATATTTTGTTATCACGTCAAGTCGGTGTTCCATATATTGTGGTGTTTTTGAATAAAGCGGATATGGTTGACGATGAAGAGTTGATCGAATTGGTGGAAATGGAAATTCGCGAATTGTTAGACATGTACGAGTTCCCTGGTGATGATACTCCAATTATTCGTGGTTCGGCGTTATTGGCATTGCAAGGCGATGAGAGTCCGATTGGTGCGCCTTCAGTTGTAAAATTAGTTGAGGCATTGGATTCTTATATTCCATTACCAGAACGTGCTGTTGACGGGGCATTCTTGATGCCAATTGAAGACGTGTTCTCGATTTCAGGTCGCGGTACAGTTGTGACCGGTCGTATTGAACGTGGTGTCATTAAAGTTGGTCAAGAAGTTGAAATCGTTGGCATTCGTCCAACTGTTACGACTACTGTAACGGGCGTTGAAATGTTCCGTAAGTTATTAGATCAAGGTGAGGCAGGCGACAACGTGGGTTTGTTACTGCGTGGGACGAAACGAGATGACGTTGAACGTGGTCAGGTTTTGGCGCATAAAGGCACGATCAAACCACATGCTTATTTTAATTCTGAAATCTATATTTTATCTAAGGAAGAAGGAGGACGTCATACACCATTTTTTAATGGTTATCGCCCACAGTTTTATTTTAGAACAACTGATGTGACTGGAGCTGTAGAACTGCCAGAAGGCGTTGAGATGGTGATGCCTGGTGATAATATTTCCGTAAAAGTGAAATTGATTTCGCCTATTGCTATGGAAGAAGGGTTGCGTTTTGCGATTCGTGAAGGTGGGCGCACAGTGGGTGCCGGCGTTGTTGCATCGATTATCGAGTAAAAATTATGTCTAATCAAACTATCAGAATCCGATTGAAATCATTTGACCATAAATTGATTGACCAGTCGGCTAGTGAGATAGTAGAAACAGCAAGAAGAACAGGTGCTCAAGTTAAAGGACCTATTCCGTTGCCTACTAAGAAAGAACGATTTACTGTGTTGGTTTCACCGCATGTTGATAAAGATGCTCGTGATCAGTACGAATTAAGAACATACAAAAGATTGTTAGATATTGTTGGTCCTACTGATAAAACGGTAGATGCCCTAATGAAATTAGATCTTGCAGCTGGTGTGGATGTTCAAATCAAGTTGAATTAAGAATTATAGAGGGATTGGCAAATGTCAATAGGTCTTATTGGTCGTAAATGCGGCATGACCAGAGTTTTTTGCGAAGATGGCTCATCGGTTCCGGTGACTGTGTTGCAAATAGATTCAAACAGAGTAACGCAAGTTAAAAGTATCGAAGTTGATGGTTATCGCGCAATTCAAGTTGCTGCAGGCGAAAAGAAAGCCTCTAAGGTAAACAAAGCAATGGCGGGGCATTATTCCGCAGCTAATGTGACCGCAGGTCGTGGGCTTTGGGAATTTAGACTTGAAGAAAGCGAAGGTTCAGAGTTTTCATTAGGTGCAGAATTACCATTAAGTATTTTTTCTGAAGGCCAAGTAATTGACGTACAAGGAAAAAGTATTGGTAAAGGCTTTGCTGGTGGTATAAAAAGACACCATTTTAGTATGCAAGACGCGACGCACGGTAACTCATTGTCACATCGCGTATTGGGTTCTATCGGTATGTGTCAGACACCTGGTCGCGTTTTCAAGGGTAAGAAAATGGCGGGGCATTTAGGTGCTGCTAAAACTACCATTCAAAACTTGACGATTCATGCAATTGATACTGAAAGAAACTTGATTTTGATTAAAGGTGCCGTACCCGGTGCCAAAGGTGGCGATGTCGTTATTACGCCAGCCACTAAAGCACGGAATAAAGGTTAAGTCATGGGATTGCAAATACCTGTTTTA
>JAQTOX010000059.1 GCA_028713055.1 Methylococcales bacterium
AGGCAACCCTGCCCTAGCCAATCCCGTTGGGGGAGAACTTTGGGTTTCTTTGGCTGAGAAAGCGTATGCTCAACTTAATTCGCAAACAAACGTTTTAATTCGAGACACCACAGGATTAAACAGTTACCAAGCCGTTGAAGGTGGAAATGCTGAACCGTTAAAACAAATTACAGGCTTAAATTACAGCTATTATTCGGGTGAACATGAAAATATCGGCGATTCGTTTAGCTCTGGAACGCATTACTCTGCCGATCCAAATGCCTACAAAGAAACCATCATTAACTTACTTAAAAATGGCTCAATAGGCTGGCTTGGTTCGGATATAGATTCAACCGGTGCGAATGGCAAAACAGAATTGGTGAGTGGTCATGCTTTCATGTTGATGGGCTATGATGCTGTAACAGATACATTCAAAATTCGAAATCCTTGGGGAGGAGATGGTAGCAGTGATTACAATCCCGAATTCAACTTACCGTTAGCATCGTTTTGGAATGGAACAGATATAGCTCTGACCGAACCATCACTCAAAAATGTCGATTATGTCTACACAATAGAAACTAATGCGAATAGCAAAACAAATGCTGTCGTCGAAGGGGATTCGGTCAATTTTTCCATTTCCCGCGCTGATAAAGGCACTGCCGATATTGTTTACTACAGCATCACGCCTATTTCGACGAACACAGACCCTAAATCACCAGATTACGCTGTTACCACTAAATCGGCTGTCCAATTTTTGAGTAATACCACTACTCAAAATTTAAGTATTCCCATTTTCACCGACTCCCTTAAAGAAGGCGTTGAATCTTTCAATATCGAGTTATACAAATCACTCGACGACACTGTGCCATTCGTAAAATCCACGAACTTTATTAAAGATGGCGTGACGGATACAAATACCTACACCATCACAAATACCGATAGTGTCATTGAAGAAGGTGGGCAAGCGATATTTACTATTGAACGCAGTAATTCTGGAACAGAATCTACTATTTACCTTAATACGCTAGATGAAACAGCGACCAGCGGTGATGATTATGCGGGCATGGATAAACAAGCGGTAACATTCAAAGCGAATCAAACAACTGCAACGGTAAACGTTGATACTTATACGGATACGTTAAAAGAAGAGAACGAAACGTTTAAATTGGATTTGTATAAGTATTATTCCGATACCGTTCCCAGTGCAGAATCAAACGTTTCTATAACAGATGCGGTCATCACACAAGACTACGAATATACAATTACCTCCGATGCAGCATCCGAAGAGTCAGCAAAGGATGAAGGTTCTACCATTACCTTTACGGTTAAACGAAATGGCACAGGAACAGCCTCAACGGTTTATCTGAAAAATGAAGAGGGCGCAGCATTTGCTGGCGTGGATTATTCGGATGCGTTTAGCAAAGAACTACAATTTGCCCCTGACCAAGATACGCTAACATTTACAGTAGAAACGTTTAGCGACGATCAGTTTGAAGCCACCGAAGTTTTTAATCTTGGACTCTACAAAGCACAAGTATCTGACGAAGTTGCAGCGACCGTATCGTCGTATATCAAAAATGTTTCTGTAACGTCCTACAATTACGCGATTACTTCCGACGCATCGGATAGTGAATCTGCCGTAGAAGAAGGCAATGACATCACTTTCACAATTACTCGTGATGGTACAGGCACAGAATCCACCATCTATGTTGATACATTTGATGGTACAGCCGTTGGCACTGCTGATGATTGGTCTAATGACTTTGAAGATATATCTGAACAAGAGATTACTTTCGCACCTGATGAAACAACAAAAACCGTTACAGTAAAAACGTATGGCGACTCCAATGTCGAAGGCGTGGAAGATTTAAATCTAGGACTTTATCAATATAAATCCGATGCGGAGTACACAGATTATTCGACTGCCTATATTGATGATACGATTCCTGATGATTACACCTATGCCATTAGCGATGAAACGGTTTACGCAGGCGATCAAATTACTTTCACCATCACACGCGATAATCAAGGTAGCGAATCAACCGTTTATTTGTGGACAGTAGAAGACTCGGCAAATGCGACGAATTTTGAAGAATTGGCAGGAACACCTTTGGTGTTTGCACCAGATGAAACAGTCAAAACAGTCACGGTAAATACCTCAACAGACACATCAACAGATTCACCTGTCTATAAAGATTTTTTCCTAGAGCTATACAAATACTACAACGACGAAAATTATGCCTCTTATGGCTCTGCCACTATAGCCAATCCACTCAATGAAATTTTGGGAACGGCAAAAATCGATACGCTTCTTGGTACAGACGCTCAAGACAGCATAGATGGTATGGCGGGTAATGACAAAATAACAGGTGGACTCAATCAGGATGTTTTAACGGGTGGATTGGGAAAAGATACTTTTTACTATAAATCGATAACAGACAGTTTACCCAACTTGCCAGATATTATTACTGACTTTAGCAAAGGCGATAAAATAGACTTGAAAGACATTGATGCGAACGTAGATATTGCAAAAGATCAGGCGTTTACCAAACCGACAGTTGGGGCAGAGTTTTCAGGGAAGTTTACGAAAGCGGGACAATTATTTTTTGATACCACTCACGAAACGTTATATGGCAATATCGACAAGGATGGTGCGGCTGATTTCGCGATTCAACTCAATGGTGTGACTAATTTAGTGTCAGGCGATCTAGTTTTGTAATTTCCCCAAAAGTAACAAAAATTGCGAATTTTGTTGTCATCGTGTTGTTATTCGGTAATAATACTCCGTCTTCAGCCAGTAGCTGACAGCATCATGGTAGTTGTATCGGTTCTCTCGCAACGATACGCTGTGAACCCCGCCAGGTACGGAAGTAAGCAACGGTAACAGCAGATTCGTGTGCCGAGATGTAGCTGGTACAATTGCCACCCAACTTCTCCCCATTCTCAAATATCCCGTCATGAATTATCAGGTGCTTGCTCGAAAGTGGCGACCGCATAATTTCACTGAAGTTGTCGGACAAACCCACGTTATTACGTCGCTCACCAACGCTTTAAAACACAATCGTCTTCATCAAGCTTATCTTTTTACAGGCACGCGTGGCGTAGGCAAAACAACGCTTGCCCGAATTCTAGCGAAAGCGATGAACTGTGAAAATTTGCAAGATTTCAATCCTTGCGGTCAATGTGATATTTGCCGCGCGGTAGACGAAGGGCGTTTTTTAGATTTGATTGAAGTCGATGCCGCCTCGCGGACAAAAGTCGAAGATACCCGCGATTTACTTGATAACGCGCAATACGCGCCAAATCAAGGGCGTTATAAAGTTTATTTAATCGACGAAGTTCACATGTTGTCTGGGCATAGTTTTAATGCCTTGCTCAAAACCCTCGAAGAACCTCCGCCGCACGTTAAGTTCCTGCTTGCGACGACTGACCCACATAAAATCCCCGTTACGGTTTTATCTCGTTGTTTACAACTCAATTTAAAACGCCTTTTACCGAGCGAAATTTTCACTCAAATGGGTTTTATTTTGGGGCAAGAACACATTGCATTTGAACCCGAAGCGTTAAAACTGATTTCACGTGCTGCCGATGGCAGTATGCGTGACGGTTTGAGTTTGTTAGATCAGGCGATTGTGTACGGTAATGGTCAAGTCAATAACGATGACGTTCACGCCATGTTGGGTTCGATTGCTCAACAACCTGTCGAATCAATTTTGCACGCTTTGGCACAAGCTGACGCACCTGCAATTTTGAATCAAATTGACGATTTAAGTCAGCTCAGTCCTGATTTTGGCGATTTGTTGCAACAGCTTTTACAATTTTTGCATCGAATCGCGTTGGTTCAGCATGTTCCAACCACGTTGACGCATGATTTAGATGCTGAAGTCGTGGCGCATTTGGCGAAAACGATTTCGCCCGAAGATGTGCAGCTGTATTATCAAATTGGTTTGTTAGGGCAAAAAGATTTAGAACTCGCGCCCGATCCACGCAGTGGTTTTGAAATGGTAATGTTGCGAATGTTCACGTTTAGACCTGTAAAAAGCGAAAACGTTGCACCACAATTACCTAATCAAAACGTCACACCGATGTCTCAAGCGCGTCCGCAAGTTCAAATTCAACCGCCGCAAACAGCACCTGTTTCAGAAACTCCGCGTATTACCGATAATTGGAATTCGATTGTTTCGGGTTTAAAAGGGATGACGAAACAGTTTGCAAGCCGTTGTGTACTTGAACAGTTGGATGAATCGCAATGTCGATTGAGTTTAGACCCTGAATTTCAAAGTTTGCTTGACCAAGATTCGGCAGCAAAACTCGAAAATGCGTTGCGTGATTTGCTCGCCAAACCGCTAAAACTTTACATTGAAGTCAAAGCTCTTGCGACACATACCCCCGCGCAACAAGTTGTTCAAGCTCAAGAAAATCGTCAACAACTCGCCGTTGAAGCAATTCACCAAGACCCCAATGTGATTTATGCAAAAACGCATTTTGATGCACAGGTTTTACCCGAAACGATTCAACCGTATTAACTTTAAAAAAGGATGAAAAATGAAAAACGCATTAGGTAATTTGATGCAACAAGCTCAAAAAATGCAGGAAGATTTAAAAGCCGTTCAAGACGAATTGGCATTGATGCAAGTCGTCGGTGAATCAGGTGGCGGTTTAGTTAGCATCGTCATGACCGGCAAACGTGAAGCCCGTAAAGTCACCATCGACCCTTCTTTAGTTGGCGACGATAAAGATATGTTAGAAGATTTGGTGGCTGCTGCAATTAACGATGCTGTGCATAAAGCTGACAAAATGAAAAAAGAAAAAATGGCAGCAGTTACGGCTGGAATGCCATTGCCCCCAGGATTTAGTTTGCCATTTTAAGCGGAGTATAAAATGAGCGATTGTCTATTTTGTAAAATGGTTGCTGGTGAAATTACGCCTAGCGTGGTGTTTGAAGACGACGAAATTTTAGCGTTTAACGACATTCAACCCCAAGCCCCGATTCATATTTTGATTATTCCTAAACGTCACATTGCCACGTTAAATGATGCCGATGATGCAATTTTATTAGGAAAGTTATTACAAGTTTCAGCGCAATTGTCGAAACAGTTGAATGTTGCCGAAACAGGTTATCGCACTGTCATCAATTGCAACGCGCAAGGTGGGCAAGCAGTCTATCACTTGCACGTTCATTTATTGGCAGGACGACAAATGTTGTGGCCAGCGGGATAGCCATGTAAATTTCAAATTTCTTAAGCAGACGAGACAAAATAATGAACAGAAAAAAAGTATTATCAGCCGCCATTTTGTTAATTTTGACGAAGTCTGCTTTAGGAAAAATCGAAGTTGAACCCAATAATATTTCAAGTATCGCCACTACATTAGAACTCGGTGGCGTGGAGAATGTTGGGCAATTAAGTCAAGGTAGCGACATTGATTTTTTTTCGATTACAAATAGTTGCCTAAAATATCCCGACGATTTACTCAAAACTGGGAGTAAATCGGAATATCTACACAAAAAAGATGAATGTGTTAAATATGGCGTAGACGGAAAACCGTTCACACCTGCTCAAGAAGCAACAGAAATAACAAAAGGTGTTATTACGCCAAATTATTATTATCCAGATATGTCGCTTTCTTTTGCTTGTAACAGTCGTGCGCTTGCAAGCAATAATTCCACTAAAGGCTGGTATTTAACTATTCACGATGCGGCGGGGAATTTACAAAGTTCTTATCAAGTTATCCCCGATGAATGTGCGACAGGGACTGCGAGTTCAAAAGGTCCTTATAATTTTAAACTTCCTACATCAGCATCAAGTAATACCGAAGAAAAATACTATTTGTCTGTTGTTGGTGATTGCCGTCGTCCTATTTTCAATATTGATACGACTAAAGAACCACTCATCACTATAAATACTGCTGATAAGCCCTCTACTTCAAGCGATATTGACAAAGCAACAAAGGCTTTTTCTGATGTTAAAACAGCCTTAGATAATGCTAAAGCTGTAAAGACCGATTTCGATACACATTTGAATGATATTCCTTTAACTGCAATAGCAGCAATTGATACGGCTCAATTAAACATCACTGCGGCTGGTAATTCCCAAAAAATGCCTAATCTCAATTCCGTCATACTGTTACTCTCCGTGTCGAATATTAACATTGATAGTTATATAGCAACCGCTACTGATATTACTGAAAATTCCGTCCTTAATATGACATCGAAAGCACAAGTAAATGCAGTTAAATCAACCGCCCCTACGGTTAACACGATGTTAAACGCAGTAAGTGCGTCAATGGGGAATATAGGCACTTTAACCAAAGTAATTACCGCAGCAGAAAAAATAACGCCATCTAGCGCATTAAAGACAGATGTCGATAATTTAATAGCTGAAATCAACAGTTACAATAATCGCCTAGATGCAATAAACAGCATAAATACCGATATTGAAAATTTAAATACTACAGCTGAAAACCTAAATACCACAGTTACCACAACCCAAGATATTTGCACCGCAAGTAATACCGCAAATTACACAATTAAAGATAATCCCGACACAGCAGTTGCGCCGTATAAAAGCATTAAAGAAAACGCAATTGTCTTGGGCAAAGAAAACTATGGGCAAAACGGTTCTGTTGCAGACGTTGATTTTTTCGAACTTGCTGGCACAAAAACAGATGTTATTCCATTAAACTTTTCCTGTGCTAAAAACAGCGCAAAAGGCAAAGATCAAGGCTGGGTTTTGAGCGCATGGAAACCAAATGATAGCGATGCGCTGGATAAGCCTGAATTTGTATATCAAGTATCACCAGCCGATTGTAATGCACCTGAAGTTTATTCAATACAATTGCCATCATCTATAAAAAATTATTACATTGGTGTTCAAAGTGCCTGCGCTTTGCCACCACGAGATACATCAACGACATTGCAATCATCGGGTTTTTATTCCAGCAGCACGTCTTTAGATTATTTATGTGATGCAAATACTGCCAATTTCACTTTGACGCGCGATTTTAAAACCGCGACCCTTTTAGTTCTTGATGACGAAAAGACGGGGAAAATGAATTCAAGAAGTGATTACGATTTGTTTGTTGTCGAAGATAATGCAACTGAAGATTATTCGGTCAATTTTTCTTGTGAAAGTTCGGCTGTTTCTAATTCAACTGAAAAACCTTCGTGGAAAATCAGTGCTTACGATGATTCTGACAAATTAGTAAATTTCTATCCTAAGTTGATAAAGGGTAGTGAATGCAAGTCTGGACTTAAATTGGATAATTTACCTAGAAATGCTACACGTTATTATTTAGCTGTGGAACCCGCTTCTTCTACTGCTACAGTGGTTGATACGTCAAAATATAAAATTAAAAAAAGTTTGAATCCGAAACCCGTTGAAACACCTACAACGGGTACATCAACTACTACAGAAACAGCAGTGACGCTCGGGGAAACTAAACTTTTGTCTACAACTGAAAAAGGGCAGATCACTAAAAAAATAGATAAAAATGGTCTTGCTAGCTTTAGCACATTTAATTATTACGTCGATGGAAGCTCTAAAAAAGAAACGGAGCTTATTTTTTCATGTAGCGCACCAAAGATTCTTTTTAGCAATAATTGGAAAGTATCGATTTACAAAAGCGATAAAACATTAAAAGAGGCTTACATCATTAACAGTAGTGATTGTATTCCAGACAAATTAACAGGTGAAAGTTCATACATCATGACAATTCCTCAAGAATCAGCCCGTTTTTATATGCAAGTAAAATCAATGTGTGAAGATAGTAGTTGCACATTTGATGATTCAGAATTCACCATAACTCGCAAAAGTGACATTTCCCCGGTTATGACAAATACTGAAACAACACCTACAAAAACTGCATTTACACCTTACTCAAATGTTGCCACAGTTGAAATTTTAGACAAAAATCTATACAAAAAACGAATTAAAACAGCCAGCGACATTCATTTTTATAGTGTCGCAAGCTCATTGGAAAATGATGTGCCAGTTGAGTTTTCTTGTTTGAAAAGCACAGAAACGACAGGATGGACAATCAGTATTTGGGAACATGATTCTGTTGATATGAATAAAGCTGGATGGCTCTATCAGCAATATCCAATTTTATCTAAAGATTGTTCTACAGCCGCTAAACAATTTACTGTGCCAAGTAGCTCAAACACACATTACATTAGTATCCAAAGTAGTTGCCTCACTGCGCCAGAAACCAATGAGTCCGAACTGACAGTAAATAAAACTTGCAAGGTGAATACCGCGAGTTATTCAATTAAACGTGCCGCTGAATCATCATCTACGCCTATTGTTACTGCTCCAACAGTCATAACTCAGCCTGTTATTATTGACCCTATTGTTACGGCATTATTATCAGCTAAAAATATTGGCGTATCACAAGCGAATAAATTGAAATCCATAACAGATATTCAAGCGTATTACGTTGATACTGGGATAAAGTTAGGAGCCGATTTTGAATTTATTTGTTCCAATTCTACCCGTTTCAAAAATGATTGGACGTTGCTAATTTATAACGCTGAAAAAGTTTTAAAAGACAAAAAAGTGATTAACGGTAGTGATTGCGGTATGGGATTATTAGGTGACAATGGCGCATTGCAATTTACGTCCATCAAAGATTCAACACGCACTTATTTGGTCGTTAAGTCCGCCTGTGAAACAGCAGATAAAACGTGCGAACTCGATAAATCACAATATGAAATTAAACGCATTCTTCCTGCAAAAGCCCCAACGACAGGAACTGCGACATCAACGACAACCGCCCCTTGTTTTCATACGACTTGCGATGCGTCAACTACAGCGAGTTTCCCCGTATTTGGAGCAAATTAAAATGAATCATCGCAAAATGTTCTCGGCTGTCATTTTGTTTATTTTGACTCAGTTTGCTTGGGGAATTTCTAGTCCAGAATATATTGGAACACCTTATTACGATATTAGTACGAAAAAACCAAAGTTACTTAATGAAAATACCACTCGTTCGGGACAGATTAGCGTATATGATGAAGTTGACTTTTTTGAAATAGTTAATACTTACACTAACCCTTTGTCACCATTCCCGCTATCTGATGTTGAACTTGTTTTTTCATGCCCTCAGGCAGATTCAAAAGTGAGTATGTTCGGTTGGTATGTAAGCGTTTGGAAACATTATTCTGATACCTCCAAAGCAGATGAAAAACTTAAAGGATATGACCAAGTTTCACAGAAAAAATGTTCTGATAAATTTACATTTTTCATTGACCAAAATGATAACGAAGTGGACAAAGTTGCTTCGTATTACATTGGAATTCAATCTGCTTGTTCAACTTTCCCAAAACGGGAATTGAAATTTTTTTATATGGATACATCTGCATCTATAAGTCAGCCGCAGGAATGCGATACTTCCGATTACAAGTTAAAACTTGGCTTAATTCCAAAAGAAATTGCTGTAGATACCAACACGCTTACAGCCGACCAATTAAAAAATGCTATTTCACTCGGTTCAATTAAAACAGGAAAAGTGACATCAAACACAGACAATAATGTTTATTCAGTCGAAACCTATTCAACACAAGACACATCGGGAACAAACGAAGTACCGTTGTTATTTTCTTGCACCGCCACCGCTGCTCGCCAAACAAATGATTGGAAACTCACCGTTTATGACGACAAAAATACGGTAGTCGCCGGTTATCCGAGATTTATTAACGGCAGTGATTGTGGTTCCACGTTAGTTGATGATAAAGGCGGTTTCAAATTCACGTTGCCGAAAGATTCACCACGTTATTTTGTGTCTGTGCAATCGGCGTGTGATTCGCAATCAAAAAAGAAATGCACCGTTGATTCTTCTCAATACAACATTGCGCGTGACGTGACTAAAATTTATACTGGTAATTTGTACGTCAAAAACATAACAGCAACCACTGCGATTTTTAAACTGACGCGCTGTGGTTTGAATAGCAGTTCAACGATTGCTGTGAAAGTTGACAATGCGGATTTGAGAGCAATGTTCAAAGTTAAAATGCCGATGAAAATTCAAATTGGGACGATGGCTTGCCAAATTCTAACGCCAGATTCATTTTCGCCTGCTGAACTCATGTTGGGTAGCATTACAGGAAACGCTGAATTTATCGATGCGTCGTTGATTGCAAAAGATAGCGCGACAGTTACATTAGGCGAATGTGTCAGCAGTAATGCTCCCAATGCACCAAGTAAAATCACACTAACGGGAACGAAACTTGATTTAGAAGATTTAAATCCAAGTCAAACGACGACTGTCACAACGCCTGCTACAGCAACGGCAGCAACATCTTCAAATAATTCTGTGGTTATTCCGGTTAAAGTGGATATTGGTGATTTTCATTGTGAAGGCAAAGACGCATTTTATGTCGATGCCGATAAGCCAAACTTAGGCGATAAAACCTACAGCAATCATTTACCCACAGACATTGAAGATTATTCACCCGCTGTAAATCTGGAGCTTTCAAAAACGGGTAAAATTGAATCCATCACTGATGTGCAGTTGTATTACGTTGATAGCAGTATTAACAGCGATACAAAGCTAGATTTTTCATGCGACACGTCGATGCGTTTTAATAATGATTGGAAGTTGTCCGTTTATAACAGTGACAAAACGTTGAACGGTAAGCCGTATGTCATTAACGGCAGTGATTGTGGTACAGGTAAAGATGGTGACAATGGCACGTATAAAATCACAATTCCTAAAGCGACAGATTCTGTGCGTTATTATGTTGCCGTGAAATCAGCTTGCGACGTGGACGACAACGCTTGCATCATTGATAAAACGCCTTATACGTTAAGTCGCGAATTTGATTCTGTTGTTTCAGCAACAGGTAATTTCGATGTTTTGTGGCTCACAACGAAAAATAATCTAGGCGCAACATTGCAAAGTGGAAAAATTAACGCACTTACGGACGCACAGGTTTATCAAATTGATACGGGAACGGAAGACGCGAATTTAACGTTCAGTTGTTTAAATGCTGTTCGCTATCAAAATGATTGGAAAGTATTGATTTATGACAGTGCTAAATTGTTGAAATCTACCACGATGATTAACGGTAGTTCATGTGGAATGGGTCAATTAGGCGATTCTGGAGCGTATGCTATTTCGTTATTAACAAAAGATTCACCGACATATTACTTAGTCGTAAAATCAGCATGTGACATTTCAGATCCAACGTGTGTGGTAGATTCGTCGCAATATCAACTCAAACGTGTCACACCTGCACAAGCAACAGCGAATGCTGCAACTAAACCCTGTTCTGGTATCGGCTGCAAAATTATTACAACCGTCAAACCATTTTTCAATTAGGTTTTAAACCATGAAACAAATCGTTGTTTTTGGTTATAGCGTGATGTCGCTGGAGGCAATGAATCGATTGCCTAGAGACGAATGTAGCATTTTATTTATCGCTAGCAATGATGCGGAAGCTGCTCTTGTGGCTGAAAAAGGATTTGAAACGCGGGTAATTGATTTTCGGAACGACGAAGATTTAATATCGATTGGCATCGGTACGACAATAGACATTATTTTTTGTTTTTATCCGAAAGATTCTGATAACGTATTTTTGACCATCTCGGCGCGTGCATTGGATAGGAGTTTGACGATTATCACAATTGTGGATGATTCGGAATCGGAAGAAAAATTGCTTGCGGCTGGAGCGAATAAAATTATCGATCCGTATGAAATTTGTGGGCGAAAAGTGCATGAAATGCTCACGAAACCCGATATTAGCGACATTCTTGATCACACGGTTTTTGGGCGACATGATTTGAATATGGCGCAAATTGAAATCCCCATTGATTCGTACTTAGAAGGCATTATGGTCAGCAAATTAAATTTACGAAACGAAAAATACAATTTGATTTTAATTGGCGTGGTAGATAGAGAATTGGACGAACAGTTGCATTTTACCAACGGTGAAACTGATCACGAACTTAATGCAGGTGACGTTCTCGTTGTCATGGGACCTAGCCGTGGATGTCGATTATTTAGAAACGAGGTGGAATATCAATGGGGCTGATTAACGCGATTAAATTTACGCCAAGAATTTGGTTTTTCTTAGGCAGTGCGGGCTGTGTATTTTTACTCAGCATGGGGGCATATTTTCAATTTGTGCAAGGTTTAGATCCTTGCCCATTATGTATTTCACAACGTATAGCGATTTTTTTAACAGGCTTAGTTTTTTTAATTGCAGCCATTCACAATCCCGCACGAACCGGCATCAATCGTTATTCGATTTTAGGTACATTGACAGCATTGGGTGGAGCTTCTATTTCGACGCGCCACGTTTGGATTCAAAATTTGCCACCCGACCAAGTGCCTGAATGTAAACCCGCGTTGGAATATATGCTGCAAAATTTTCCGTTAATCGAAACAGTTAAACTGATGCTTTCCGGCACAGGCGATTGTGCGAAAGTGGATTGGACAATGTTGGGTTTCAGTATGCCAGTGTGGACATTGCTGGCATTTTTGATGTTGGCGACATTGAGCTTGGTACAAATTTGGAATCATGACTAAGCCGTTTATTTTAAAAGTCGCCATTCCCGCCGTTCCTTTTTTCAAATTATTCGAATACCTCGCGCCCGAAGATGAAGATTGTCCAATCGAAAATTTACAGGCGGGGATTCGCCTCGAAGTGCCATTCGGCAAACGTTCAAAAATTGCATTTTTAATCGCCACCAGTGTTGAAAGCGATTACCCCATCGAAAAATTGAAACCGATTACTCGCATCATCGATGATGCACCGCTGTTGGCGGAAATCGATTTGAAACTGTTGCATTGGGTGTCAAGTTATTACCATCATCCGATTGGCGAAGTGATGAGCGCAGCATTTCCCGTAGCATTACGGCAAGGCAAAGAAGCTATCATTAAAAAATTACCCAAAGTTTCTGAAGTCGAAATAAAAACCACGCCTCTCATTTGTAACGCAGCTCAACAAAATGCGATTGATAAAATCACGGCGACGTTAGACGACTTCAACGTTTTCGTTCTCGATGGCGTAACGGGTAGCGGTAAAACAGAAGTTTATATGCAGTTGATTCAAACCGTTTTAGAGCGTAATCAGCAAGTTCTTGTCCTCGTGCCAGAAATTACGCTTACGCCACAATTACAACAACGGTTTCAAGCACGTTTCAGCACACATATCGCCATTTCACATTCTAAACTTACCGATTTACAACGTAAAAATGCGTGGCTTTTGATGCAAAGTGGCGCGTGTTCATTGCTGCTTGGTACACGTTCGGCATTATTTACGCCTTTGCCAAAACTCGGACTCATCATTCTTGACGAAGAACACGACAGTTCTTTTAAGCAACCAGAAGGTTTTCGTTTTTCAGCGCGAGATGTGGCGGTGATGCGTGGAAAACTGGCAAATGTACCCGTTGTTTTGGGTTCAGCTACGCCCTCGCTTGAAAGTTTGTATAACGTGAAAAATCAGCGTTATCAGCATTTGTCATTGCCTGAACGCGCAGGAAATGCGTTGCCGCCGTTAGTGCAAATTCTTGATATTCGTCAGCAAAAATTGAAAGAAGGTTTGTCAGCAAAATTACTCGAAGAAATGACGACAACTTTGGCGAAAGATGAGCAGGTTTTATTATTTTTAAATCGTCGTGGTTTTGCACCAACTTTGATTTGTGACGATTGCGGTTGGGTGGCGCGTTGCATACATTGCGATGCAAATTTAGTCATTCATAGAAACAAAAATCTGTTGCGATGCCATCATTGTGGCATCGAACATCGGTTGATTTCAGATTGTCCAGCGTGTGAATCGAACGAGTTAATCTCGTTAGGATTGGGAACGGAACGGCTAGAATCCGTTTTAACGCGCTTGTTTTCTGACAAAATTGTCTTGCGTTTAGATCGTGATTCAACGCAGAAAAAAGGCACGTTAGATGATTTTTTAGCACAAATTCATGCTGGCGAGGCACATATTATTTTAGGCACGCAATTGTTAGCAAAAGGGCATCATTTTCCCAATGTAACGTTGGTTGCAATTTTGGACGTAGATAGCGGTTTGTTTAGCACCGATTTTCATTCGGGTGAAAAATTGGCGCAATTGATTGTGCAGGTTTCGGGACGCGCTGGACGCGAACTTAAACAAGGCAAAGTCCTGTTACAAACGCGCCAACCTGAACATCCGTTATTGACGGAATTATTGCGTGACGGTTACGCAAAATTTGCCGCGTTAGCATTAGCGGAGCGGGAAATGGCGAGTTTACCGCCGTTTAGTTATCAAGCGTTATTACGCGCTCATCATGAAATTGAAGCATTGCCACAAACGTTTTTGCAAACCGTGGCGGAATTGGCGCAACGTTTAAATTCGCAAAACGTACAGATTTTAGGTGCGATTCCTGCACCGATGGCGCGAAGAGCAGGGCAATATCGTTTTCAATTACTGTTTCAACACGTGAATCGGGCGGCGTTACATCATTTATTACGTCAACTCATGTCGCAAATTTCGACACTAAAATTAGCAACAAAAGTGCGTTGGTCACTCGATGTTGACCCCGTCGATTTGTATTGATGTCATATGAATTTAACTTGAACGCACGCAACTTCTCACCTAAACTCGAAGCACTGCGACAGTTTGTCGCACTTTTTATTTCGTCTAAGGAGATTTTATGTCCACGTTTAATGAATCACGCCGCCGTTTTTTAGGTCAATCAGGTTTAGGGTTGTTGGGACTGACTGCCGTGCCGAATTTGGCGCGTGCGATGGAAGGTATGGGAATGCACGGCAATCATGGCAGTACAATCGAAATGCCGAAATTTATTCCCACAAAAGCCTCACCAAATTTTCACCCTGACGTTGAACTGGACATATTTTGTAAACCTTCAA
Organism: Methylococcales bacterium; assembly: GCA_028713055.1. GTDB lineage: Bacteria > Pseudomonadota > Gammaproteobacteria > Methylococcales > Methylomonadaceae > UBA10906. The sequence continues at coordinate 14,827 of JAQTOX010000059.1, forward strand.
CAATACAAATTCTTAACGGCTCGAAAACCAGTGTGTTGCAATACGCCGTTCGTTTGATCAAAGGTGCGAAAGATACCGTCACCGAAATTCCGAATTCCTATTTATCACCGATTATTCGTTTTCAAAAAGGGCAAAAAGTTCGTATTCATTTGCACAACGCCTTGTCACAACCGACTGTTGCACATTGGCACGGGCTACACGTTCCACAACTGATGGACGGACATTTACAATACGCAATCGATTCTGGTGAAACGTTGGTTTACGAATTTGAAGTGCTAAACCGCGCGGGCATGAACATTTATCACCCTCACCCACACGGCGCGACAGCGAAACAATTTTATTTGGGCATGGGCGGTGCAATTATTGTTAATGATGCCGAAGAAGCCGCATTAGAATTGCCATCAGGTGAGTTTGAACTTCCAATCGTGATTCAAGATAAACAATTCGACAGTGATAATCAGCTCATTTATTCACCCATGATGCACCAAAAAATGACTGGATTTACTGGCGACACCATTCTGGTGAATGGTCATCCGAATGCTCATTTTGACGTGGCAAGTCGTGCATATCGGTTGCGTGTTATGAATGGTTCAACATCACGCATTTACAAATTAGCGTGGGACGATGGAATGCCAGTAACCGTAATTGGCGTGGA
>JAQTOX010000175.1 GCA_028713055.1 Methylococcales bacterium
TTAGAAAGTTTATTGAGTGCGATGGCGGTTGATAAATTGGATCCGTATAAACGTCATTCAAATTTGAACAAAGATTTAACCGCTGTCGGTGTGGGCAATTTAGTTGCTGGCTCAATCGGCGGTTTGACAATGATCGCAGAAATTGTGCGAAGTTCTGCAAATGTCAACAACGGTGCAAAAACCCAATGGGCGAACTTTTTTCATGGGACATTTTTGTTGATATTCGTAGTTTTTTTCCCACACTTAATTCATAGCATTCCATTAGCAGCACTTGCGTCATTGTTAGTTTTCACGGGTTTTAGATTGGCTTCACCACGCGAATTTGCTCACGTTATGGGCATTGGTAAAGAACAATTGTTTATTTTTGTAGTTACAATTATTAGCGTCATTGCGACAGATTTATTGATTGGTGTAGCCATTGGTATTTTGGTTAAACTCGCTATTCATTTGATGCACGGGGCGAAACCTAATAATTTATTTAAAATTCATTTTGTTCAACACGTTCAAGCGGATGGTTCAATTTTAATCACCATTCAAGGCGCAGCACTTTTCTCAAACTTCATGACATTAAAGGAAACATTGGCGCAAATTGAACATGGTAAAAGGCTCATTTTCGACAAAAGTGCGGTGACGTTAATCGACCATACGGTAATGGAATTTTTCCATGAATTTCAGCATGACTACGAATTAGACGGTGGACATTGTGAGTTTCAAGGATTAGATGCACACGAATCTTTTTCAGATCATCCGCTAGCTGCACGTCGTCTTAAACTTATTTAGGTACGAATATGATTTTATTTTTAGCTTACAGTGCGGTTTTGCTGAGTTTCGCGTCAGGAGGCGTAGCAATCGCACACGTGTACAAGCCCGAAGTGAACAAACAACTGGTGTTTTGGTTGTTAGGTACATCGGGGGGGATGGCAATTTTTGCGGGTTTAGGCGAGTTAATTTATCCCGAAACTCGCCTCGATACCTTGAGTTTAGGTTTGCCGTGGATTCCGTGGCATATTCATTTCGACAGTTTATCCGCATTCTTTTTCCTGATTATTGGTATTGCGGTATTTGCGGTCAGTTTTTACGCGCCACATTACACACATCATGACCAAAAAAATTCTGAAAACTTTGCCATTTTAAGTTTATTCACAGGGCTTTTCGTTGCTGGCATGATGTTGGTGTTACTGGCTGACGACGCGTTTATGTTCATGATTGCGTGGGAATTGATGTCGGTAGCGAGTTATTTCCTCGTCGCGTATCAACATGAAAATGCCGCTAATCGCCGCGCTGCGTTTTTATATTTACTCATGGCAGAAGTCGGTGCGTTGCTAATCATTTTGGCATTTGGCGTGGTGGCAAGTTTTTCAGACGGATTTACGTTTGATGCGTTACGCGCGTCAACGATTCCAACGACTTGGATGAGCATTGCGTTTGTGCTGGCGTTAATGGGTTTTGGTATGAAAGCGGGTTTAGTGCCAATTCATGTCTGGTTGCCTGAAGCGCATCCTGTCGCACCGTCGCACATTTCAGCGTTGATGAGTGGTGTCATGCTTAAAGTGGCGTTGTATGGCTTAATTCGGTTTTGTTTCGATTTATTGCCCGAAGTCCATTGGCAATGGGGTGTGGTGTTATTGATTGTTGGCACAGTGTCAGCATTGAGTGGAATTTTATACGCAATGATGCAGCAAAATTTAAAACGGTTGCTCGCTTACAGTTCAGTCGAAAATATCGGCATCATTGTGATGGTTTTAGGTTTGAGTATGATTTTCTTAGCCAACGACCATCAAGAACTTGCCGCATTGGGATTACTTGCCGCGTTGTTTCACGCTTTCAATCACGCGCTGTTTAAAAATTTACTCTTCTTGGGCGCGGGCATGATTCACCATCAAACGCATGAACTCAGCATTGATATGTTGGGCGGATTGATTAAACGAATGCCTAAAACCAGCGTAATTTTTCTAATCGGTTGCATGAGTATTTCATCGTTGCCGCTGTTTAACGGTTTTGTATCTGAATGGCTAGCGTTCCAAACAGCGTTGCAAGTTGATGTGTTGGATAATGGCGTGCTGCGTAGTTTAATTCCAGTTTCAGCAGCGGCATTAGCGTTGACCGCAGCATTGGCGGCAGCGTGTTTTGTAAAAGTCTTTGGTTTGATTTTTCTAGGAGTACCGCGTTCACGTCATGCTGAAAAAGCCAAAGAAATCGAAGATAAAGGCATGCTCGCTGCACCAGCTATGCTGGCAGGATTATGTTTTTTCTTTGGTATTTTTCCCAGTTCGATTTTGCATTTAATCGACAACGTCGCAAAACAATTGCTCGGTTCAAACTTACCCGCAAAAGAAGCATTAACCTTTTTATCTATCGCACCCGTTTCGCCAGAACAAGCGTCATACGCAGCACCGTTAATTTTAATTGGGGCGTTAATTGCGGCAGGTGTAGTGTTTTGGATGTTGCATCGAAATTCTGAAACAACAATGCGAATCGCACCCACATGGGATTGTGGTTTTGGTGGTTTAACACCTCGAATGCAATATACATCGAGCGCATTCACGATGCCATTGCGTCGAATTTTTGCATCCGCATTTTTGATTGATGAAAAAATTGAAAAAACCATGCGTGACGATACGACATTAAATATTGCCGAAGTGCGTTACACACTACATATTCAGGATCATTGCTGGGTTCGAGTTTATCAACCGCTTGAACGTGACGTGAATCGGGTCGCTAAACAAGTCGGACGTATTCAGACCGGCAACATTCGAACGTATCTTGGTTATTCGCTGGCAACGTTAATTCTTCTTTTATGGGTGGTCAGTTTATGAACTGGTTAATCGCTATTTTACAAACCGCGTTATTTGTCGCACTTGCGCCGTTATTGGCGGGTTTCATGAAATTCTGCAAATGCCGCTTGCAAAACCGACGTGCGCCGTCATTGTTGCAACCGTATCGAGATTTACTCAAATTGACACGCAAACAGCCTGTTGTTTCTGAAGATGCGTCGTGGTTATTTTGTTATGCGCCGTACATTATCTTTACGGCAATAGTTTTGGCAGTATCGGTGGTGCCTTTTATCGCGGTTGATTTGCCGACTTCTGCCGAAGCAGACGTTATTGTATTGGTGGGTTTTTTAGCTTTTGCACGATTCTTTTTAGCGTTGGCGGGTTTAGATATTGGTACGGCGTTTGGCGGTATGGGGTCATCACGTGAAATGACGATTTCGTCACTCGCTGAACCCGCGATGCTCATGGCAGTTTTTACATTAACCATGACGGCATCCACGACAAATTTATCGGGTGCGATTGAACATGTTTTAAATGAAGGCGTGGTTTTACGACCATCATTTGTATTCGCATTATTTGCCTTATTATTGGTAGCAGTTGCAGAAACTGGGCGTATTCCCGTTGATAATCCTACGACGCATTTAGAATTAACGATGATTCATGAAGCGATGATTTTGGAATATAGCGGACGGCATTTAGCGTTAATTGAATGGGCAAGCCAATTGAAATTCATGTTGTATGGCGTGTTAATTTCAAACATCTTTTTTCCGTGGGGAATCGCAGAAAGTTTCGGTTTATCGGCATTAGGTTATGGCTTGTTGGTTATTAGCGGCAAACTCGTTTTACTTTGTGTCTTTTTAGCGCTCGCTGAAACCGCCGTTGCTAAAATGCGTTT
>JAQTOX010000060.1 GCA_028713055.1 Methylococcales bacterium
AAAAGTAATTCATATAACAATGGGTTTGTCGCAAGTAATTCCAATCTATTTGAACTAAACAGATTTTGAACTGCTAACCGAGCAGACCATGCTTCAGATGCTAGAGATACGCATTCTAATATATCAGGATCGAGCAGTATAAACGCGATACAAACACCTGCTATGTCTTTTGGTCGACACCACGTCTCCGTCAAAGCACGAACTAAGATTATTTGCACTTCGTGATTATCTTGTATCAGATGTAACTCTCTGACACATTGAACAAAAAGATTTTTTATTTCAGTAGTTTCTTTCTTTTGTAAAAACTGTTGTATTTTCTCAAGTGCCATCGTGATTTTACCCTGCACACAAAGTAAGAACACTAAATTGTAAAGAGCTTCTATATAATCCGGATCTATTTTAAAAGCACGGTCAAAACTCTCCATAGCTTGTTCGTAATGGTCTAACTCTTGTAAAACAGTGCCCCGATTGTAAAGCATCTTTGCATTATCGGGTTGGATGTTAAGTGCGGTATCGTAGCTCTCCAAGGCTTGTTCATAATATTTTAGTTCTTGCAGTGCAGCACCTCGATTTCCTAATGCCTCGATATAATAGGGGTTTATTTTAAGAGTATGATCAAAGCTCTTTATCGCTTGTTCGTAACATTTTAACTCCTGCAAGATAATGCCTCTGTTATAAAGCGCACTTATGTAGTCTGGCTGGATATCGAGTGCAGCATCATAACTCTCTAAAGCTTGTTCGTAGCACTTTAACTCCTGTAAAACGATGCCTTTGTTGTACAGTGCATTTATATTGTCTGGCTGGATATTAAGTGCAGCATCGTAACTCTCTAAAGCTTGTTCGTAGCACTTTAACTCCTGTAAGACGATGCCTCTATTGCTTAATGCAGCTACGTGATCCGGCTTTATTGTTAGTGTTTGATCGTATAAATCAAGAGCTAATGCGTAATTAGTTTTTTGTAGAGCAATTGTTGCTAATGACTGCATTGCATCAAAATGCAGTGGATTTAGTTGCAATATTTCTTGGTATAAATTTTCAGCGCAATCTATTTGACCTTGTCTATGTAAAAGAAAGGCTGTCTCTAATTTGACTGCACTAATATCAACTAAATTTTTATTTTTCATTTCTATATTTTTGGATTGAAACAACCGTCTTCAGACAGTGTTTTTTGATTTTTTCAGCAAATTTAGCATAGTGCGTATAGACTAGACTGACTTTAGTCTTCTGTACCACGCCGCATCTTTATCAATTTGGAATTGAGTGGAATGCGAATGGTGAAAAAGGTAGAATACAAAGATTTTTTTGAAATCCCAGTATCACCACCGCAACTCAACCATTGTGATTGGATTGTAGCAACACTTAGTGCATTACGTCCAACCTTTGGTTTTCTTTCTCGTTTTACAGTTGTATTAAACCCGACAAGCTTTTGTCATACTTTGAAAGAGAACATGTGAGTCTGGAATGAGCAAGCACAACAAAAATTTATAGTGCAGAATTTGGAGCCTCGATCGTTAAGCTAGCGAGTGAATCTGGTCAATAGAGGTTATCACATACAATGTGAGACCTTGACATGAATGAAAACACGCTGCATATCTCAGGTCTGACTCAACATACTGAAAAACTACGCGTAAGCGTATCAGTGAGCAACTGTGTGATTGAAGCTATTGATAAAAAAACATCGTATAAAAATAAAATTTCACGCAGTCTAGGATAGTTTTTGTTACAGGACAACGATTAAGAGTCGTTATAAATAATTTCGAACCTTGCACCATAAACCAAAAGCCTCCTATAATCCGCCCTCGCTTTCAGGTGTCGGCATTTCAAATGTCGAGTAAATGGGAATTTGGTTAAAGTCCAAAACTGCCCCCGCAACTGTAAATAAGTTAAGCATTCTCTTTAATGTCACTGTGAATTCATGGGAAGACGGAGAATGTCGATTTTTCAAATCGCTTATAAGTCAGGAGACCGACCTAAAAACGTTTATTTCGGACAGCGGAGGGCTGTGTTTGAAAGTAGACCACACACTTTTTACGCCAGTCATTTTGTGGTTTTCTTTTGCCTTTTGCTGCCCATTTCTTATTTATTGTTTGCGCGGGCGGCGCAAAAAAGGACAACTTTAAAATGCAAAAAATCATCCTTCCAACCGTTTTAATCGCGTTGAGCAGTACGTTACACGCTCAAGAACTCCCCGAAAATTTACCTGAAATGGTGGTGACAGCAACCCGTTCAGGTGAAGAAACCAAAAATCAACTCGCCACAGCAGCAACAATTTACACACGAGCCGACATTGATCGTTTGCAAGTTCGCACGTTGCCCGAATTATTGCGTGGTACAACGGGCGTTGATGTTGTTCAAAACGGTGGTTATGGAAAAACGAGCAGCGTTTTTATTCGTGGCACAAATGCCGACCATATTTTGGTTTTAATTGACGGTATCAAAATCGGTTCTGTTACCACAGGAACAGCCGCATTTGAAAATATCCCAATGGAACAAATTGAGCGTGTCGAGATTATTCGCGGTTCACAGTCCAGTTTATACGGTTCAGAAGCCATCGGCGGTGTGATTCAAATTTTCACCCGTAAAGGCGGCAACAGCGAAACACCGCAAGTCACGTTAGATGCGGGTGGCGGGTCGTATTACACGCATCGCAGCGCAGGTTCAGTCAGTGGAAAATATAAAAATGCGTGGTACAGCATCGGTGCGTCACATTTAGGCAGTGACGGATTTTCAGCAAAACCATTACCCGCCGATCCCGATAAAGACGGCTATCAAAATACCGCTGTCAACGCACGTGCCGGTTATAAATTTGATAATAATGCAGATGTTGAAGCTACGTTTATGCGAGCAGAAGGCACAAACGAATTTGACGGTTTCAATACAAAATCAGAAAACAATAGTGAATTCGTGAATCAAGTCATTGCGTTATCGGGCAACATGGATTTAATGAAAAACTGGCGTTCGACGTTACGATTTGGACAAAGCAACGATGAAGGTAAAAATTTCACATCTGATGGTAAATTTGCCAGTTTGTTTGAAAGTACCCGCTGGAATGCGAGTTGGCTAAATCAGTTCAACGTCACGGACAATCATCAACTGATTGTGGGTTCAGATTACCGTTTCGACGAAGTGAATAGCACCACGATTTATCAACAAAAATCACGTTACGATGTCGGTGTTTTTAGCGAATTACACAGTCGTTTGTTTGACGACCATTTCGTCAATGCGTCGGTGCGTTGGGACAACAATGAGGCATTCGGCGATTATGTAACTGGCAGCGTTGGTTGGCGTTTCAATTGGAAACACGGTATCAGTGTGTTAGCGAATTTTGGAAATGCGTTCAAAGCTCCAACCTTTAACCAGCTTTATTGGCCAGACGCAGGTTATGGTGGCGGTAATCCAAATTTAAAACCTGAAGAATCAAAGTCGTATGAAGCGGGTTTAGTTGGCGACCACAGTTGGGGACAATGGGAATTACGGGCGTATCATATTGACGTAAATAATTTGATTGCGAGTTGGCCGCCACAAAATATCGGCAAGGCGCAAATCGAAGGCATTGAAGCTGAAATTGGTACAGAGATTTATGGCTTTCGTCCAAAACTCACCATGAACTTATTGAATCCTGAAAATAAATTAACAGGTGGACGGTTGCCGCGTCGGGCTGATAAAACAGTGGCGTTTGATGTGTCGAAATCATTTGCAGACATTGATATTGGCGCAGCGGTGATTGCACAAGGCAATCGTTTTGATGACGTAGCAAATAAAACCCCTGTCGGTGGTTTTGTGACGGTAGATTTGCGTTCAGCGTATCATTTCAATCGAAATTGGATGTTAAGCGCGAAACTCAATAACTTGCTGGATAAAAATTATCAAACGGTTAGCGGCTATAATACGGCGGATCGGAATTTTTTCATCTCAATTCATTACAACAATTAACTTAGGAGTTTTCTCATGAATTACAAAACTTTTTTACCATTGGTAGCGTTAATGGGGGCAACACGTATGCACCATTTTGGCAGTGCGTTTTCATTACCTGATGCGTCGTTAGCGGTATTTTTTTTAGCGGGTTTATTTTTTAGTTCACGTGCATTTTTTGTAGCGTTATTGATTGAAGCGGGATTGCTCGATTACGTTGCAATTTCGCATTTTGGAGTAAGTGATTTTTGCGTTTCACCCGCTTACGTTTTTTTAATTCCAACGTATTTTGCGATGTGGTTTGGTGGACGTTTATCTTCAAAATTCAAATCAATGCAAGGTACAGAATTAACCTTGTCGATTCCTGCAATGGCAACGTTATTTGCGGCAACAACAAGTGCATTTTTAATGTCGAACGGAAGTTTTTATTGGTTGTCTGGTCGTCATCCAAATGGAACAATGCCAGAATATATCGAGCGTGCGTTGCATTACTATCCTCCTTATACCGGCTATGCTTTGATGTATGTCGTTTTAGGTTTTGGCGTTGTGAAAGTGATTAAACTTTTACCTAATTTGATGGCACGTAAAACAGCGTAATCTTTATTCAAAAGGCGAGTCTGTGAAATCAACGTTTTGCAGACCATCTTTTCCTATCCCGTCGCAAAATTCCTCACTTTTCTTTAAGATAGTAATATCGTTTTTACATCGAGCTAAAAACAATTTTAGGAGATTGAAATGCACATTTTATTGAGCAATGATGACGGTTATTTAGCGGAAGGGTTGGTTACACTCGCCAAAGCCTTGGCAGATTACGCGACCATTTCGGTGGTTGCACCCGATAGAAATCGCAGCGCGGCGAGTAATTCACTCACGTTGGATATGCCATTACGTGCGACGTTAGCGCATAACGGGTTTACGAAAGTAGACGGTACGCCCACAGATTGCGTGCATTTAGCGATTACCGGATTACTTGAAACAGAGCCTGATATGGTGTTCGCAGGTATCAATCACGGCGCGAATTTGGGCGACGATGTTTTATATTCGGGAACCGTTGCTGCTGCAACCGAAGGGCGTTTTTTAGGTTTACCTGCTGTCGCAATTTCGTTAGTCGGCGATCATCCAGAACACTTTGAAACCGCCGCTCAAGTGGCGGTGATTTTATTGAAGCAACTTCTCGCTAGTCCATTACCTGAAAATACCATTTTAAATGTTAATGTTCCTGATTTGCTGTTTACCGAATTAAAGGGTTTTCAAGCCTGTCGTCTGGGACAACGTCATAAATCCGAGCCAATTATTCAAAGCGAAGATCAACGTGGACGGCGTATTTATTGGGTGGGTGCCGCTGGCGAAGAGCAAGATGCAGGTGAAGGCACTGATTTTTATGCCATAAGCAACGGTTATGTTTCTGTTACGCCGCTGCAATTGGATTTGACGTGGTATGAACGCCTCGATACGTTAAAAAACTGGTTGCCTAAGGTTGTCGCTCTATGATGCAACGACATTTACAAGGAAGTGGTATGACTTCGCAACGCACCCGAGATCGTCTGATAGCGCGTTTAATTGAAAAAGGCATCACAGATGAACGGGTTTTGGAAGTTATGCGCGTGACACCTCGTCATATTTTTGTAGACGAAGCCTTAGCCAGTCGCGCCTACGAAGATACAGCGTTGCCCATTGGTTATAACCAGACGATTTCGCAACCTTACATTGTGGCGCGAATGACCGAATTGTTGCTGGAAAATGTCGAAACGCTAAATAAGGTTTTAGAAATCGGTACGGGGTGTGGTTATCAAACTGCGATTTTGGCGCAATTGGTTGGCGACGTGTATTCAGTAGAACGCATTTTACCGTTACAAAGAAAAGCTAAAATTCATACCGAATTATTAAAACTGAAAAACATTCGTTATTCGTACAGTGATGGCAGTTGGGGTTGGGAAGAATATGCGCCATTTGACGGTATTTTGGTTGCTGCTGCGCCGAATAGCGTACCAGAAGCGTTATTGCAACAACTCGCTATCGGGGGTGTGATGATTATTCCCGTCAGCGATCAATTCGGTTATCAAACGTTACAACGCATCACACGCCTCGAAAGTGGCTTTCATGTCGAAGACTTCGACCCCGTTATTTTCGTTCCATTTCTAACAGGAAAAGAATAATCATGTTTCAAAAATTGTACGACAAAACCCTGCGCTGGTCGCGACACAGACATGCGCCTTATTATTTGGGATTTGTTAGTTTTGCAGATTCGTCATTTTTCCCACTTACGCCGCTGGTGATGTTAGCACCGATGGTTTTGGCGCAACGGGATAAAGCCTTTCAATTTGCATTGTTGACAACCTTAATGTCCGCGTTAGGCGGGATATTTGGTTATGGAATTGGTTATTTTTTATTTGAAATGATTTCGCCTTGGTTACAAACGACGCATTATTGGAACGATTATTTAGCCGCTAAAACCGAAGTTGATAAATGGGGAATTTGGGCAGTTTTAATTGGTGGTTTTTTACCTATTCCGTATAAGGTTTTCACGATTACAGCGGGGTCATTGAATGTGGCGTTGCTACCTTTTGTGTTGGTATCAACAATTGGACGGGGAAGTCGATTTTTTCTAATCGCGTTTTTGCTGAAATCCAGCAGTAAAAAATTAGAAACGAAGCTGCGCGATTACATTAACAAAATCGGCTGGGTGAGCGTAGCGACAATTGTAATAAGTGTTAGCGTATATCAGTTTTTGAAAAATTAAACGTTATTTCTAAAAAAAGCCCGTCCACTTGCGAAGTGGACGGGCTTTTTCAATTTGAAATTTTTTACTTATTGACTCAACATAAAAATCAGTGGATAGCGTGACGTAATGACACAACTTATTATTTATTCTCCTACAGGTACATATGAAGTCGAAGTTGCCGAAGGACAAAACGTTCGTGATGCGTTGGATACAACGGAATGGCGAGTGCGAGCAGCATGCGGCGGTGTTGGTTCATGTGGCGCATGCTTGGTGCAGTTGAAAAGCGGTGAGGCTTCACCACTCACTGTTTCTGAATATCAACGTTTGAGCGTTGAAGAACGCGCTCAAGGTTGGCGATTATCCTGTCAATTACGTTTAAACAGTGACGCGCAAATTTATTTAAAGCAGTTAGCGAAACCCTCGGTATGGCACAGTATTCCAGTGGCAGATTTAATGCCGCCACCGATTAAATTTAGAGAGATTCCCGAATTTGGTTATGGCGTAGCAGTCGATTTAGGCACGACACATTTGCGCGTCACGTTGTGGAATCGTCGAACGGGACAACGTGTTGCTAGCCGTAAAGGTTTAAATCCGCAAGAATCCTACGGGGCTGATGTTTTAAATCGATTGGATGCAGCGTTGCGAAATTTTGAAACAGCAGAGAAATTAAGCCGTTTAGTTCGTAACTCAATTATCAAAGCCGTTCGCGATATGTTGGCGCGAGAAATCGGCGAAATTCAATTGATGTTGCTCGAAATTGGGCAAGTCATGATTGTGGGCAATACCGCGATGTTGGCGTTATTAACGGGTCAAGGTTATGCCGATTTGTTGAATCCAAATTTTTGGCAAGCTCAAATTAACTGTCAGCCTACGAATTATGCTGCATGGCAGGCACAATGGTTATTACCACATGCACAGATTACGGTTTTACCACCTGTCGCAGGTTTTGTTGGTTCGGATTTAACGGCAGATTTAGTCGCCACGAAATTGTGTAGCCGTTCAACCGCTGCATTTTTACTTGATGTCGGGACGAATACTGAAATTGCGTTGTGGACAGGAAAAACGCTTTTGATTACGTCTGTTCCTGGGGGTTCAGCATTTGAAAGTGTTGGCATTCGAAATGGAATGCCAGCGGAATCGGGTGCAATTCTGCACGTTAATCAAAACGAAACGGGTTTAGTTTTAGAAACGATTAACCACGAACCTGCACGCGGTTTTTGTGGTTCAGGATTAGTTGATGCAATTGCAGTTTTGGTGGCAACGAAAGTATTAAAACCCTCAGGACGTTTTGCACAATCGACGGGCGGTGAAGGTTTCGCGTTAATCGATGGAAATCCATACTCGGTCATTATGGGAAGTGATGTTGATTCGTTTCAACGAGCGAAAGCGGCGATCGCCTCGGCAATGGAAACACTTTTAGAACTTGCTAAAATGTCCTGGTACGATGTAGAAAGATTATGTGTTTGTGGTGCGTTTGGGCGACATTTAAACATTCAAAACGCGCAAGCAATTGGTTTATTGCCTCCGATTTCGCCAGATAAAGTCGAACTCAATGCGGATGCGAGTTTAGCGGGTTGTGAATTAGCGTTATTGAGCGAAGAGAGTTATGCGTTATTCGACAAAATTACGGCAAACGCGCAAACGTTTAATTTATCGTTAATGCCCGATTATGAAAACCGTTACATTAACCATTTGTTGTTGAAACCGATACGTTGAGCGTCTGGCTTGACTATCGTCACCTTCGCGTCCGTGCGAAGTCTTGATAGTCATTTTTACTTTAGTTTGCGTAAGTGAATGAAAGTAAAGCTCAACCAGCCTAAGTCTTAAGTGACTACGTTATTTATGTCATGACACCTGCGAATGCTTCATCAGTTTGCAGCCCTGTCGTCAATCATTAAACAGCACAAACCAGAACAATGGGCAGTGTGATTGACCTAACTAACAAGCATAGATAACTTTGGCGAGATGACCGTAACTTTAATTGTAGCGAAAGCTAACTTTTTAGGATTTTAAATGAACAAAGTTTTTGTTTTAGATGATAGAAAAATGTTGCTCATGCCATGTGATCCAGCGCGGGCAAGACGTTTGTTGTCAAACAGGAAAGCCGCCGTTTATCGCCGTGTGCCATTTACGATTATTGTGAATTACGAAGTGCAAGCCAATAATCAACAGATTGAATTTAAAGTTGATCCAGGTTCAAAAACAACGGGCATTGCTTTAGTTGGAAATTTTAAGCACGGTAATGAATTACTTTGGGCAGCGAATTTAACTCACCGTGGACAATCGATAAAAGACGCATTGCAGTCGCGTCGTTCATTGCGTTCGGGTAGACGGGCAAGAAAAACACGTTATCGCCCCGCACGTTTTTTGAATCGCATCCGCGCGGATGGCTGGCTTCCACCTTCACTGAAAAGTCGTGTTGATAACGTTGCGTCGTGGCTAAAAAAGTTGTGTTTACGCAGCCCAATTAGCGAATGTCACGTTGAGACAGTGCGATTCGATATGCAAAAAATGGTAAATCCTGAAATATCAGGTGTTGAACATCAGCGTGGCGAATTATTGGGCTATGAAGTGCGCGAATACTTGCTTGAAAAGTGGGGCAGGAAATGTGCGTACTGTGATAAAAAAGACGTTCCTTTTGAAATTGAACACATCAATCCTAAAAGTTTGGGTGGTAGTGATCGTGTGAGTAATTTGACGATTGCTTGTCACAGTTGTAACCAAAAGAAAAACAATCTACCTGTTGAACAGTTTGTTAAAGACAAAAATAAACTAACCAAACTGTTAGCGAACGCTAAAGCCCCGTTAAAAGATGCCGCCGCGGTTAATTCAACCCGTTATGCCATTGGTGAAGCGATTAAATCATTTGGTTTTCCAACGCGATTTTGGACAGGTGGCAGAACAAAATTTAACCGCTCTAACCAAAACTACCACAAAGACCATTTTATTGATGCGGCTTGCGTAGGTGAAACGGGGGCGAATGTGCTGATTCAAGACAATCATAAACCCTTGCAAATTAAAGCCAAGAGGTACGCATCAAACCGTCCGCACTGATGCTTACGGTTTTCCACGCAATAAAGCGGGGCGTTGTAAACGAGTTTTTGGCTTTCAAACGGGCGATTTGGTTAAGTTGAATCAACCAAAAGGTAAATATGCTGGTGTTCATGTTGGCAGATTAGCAGGCATCCGCGCTACGGGACAGTTTGATATTTCAGCATTGACTGGAAAGATAACCGCGAATTTTAAAAACTTTACGTTGTTGCAGCGCGGGGATGGCTATGCTTATGCAAACTAAAGCAAAAAAGGAGAATGCTCATGATTGAAAATATTATCAAAGCCTACAACGAGGCTGTTTATGAAACCGATAAAGAAGCTGCTTTTGACGTGGTAAATTCTGCGTTAGCGCAAGGTATGAGCGCGGAAGAAATTATTTTTCAAGTCGTGATTCCCGCCGTTGAAGAAATGATGTCGCTCATTGTCAAAGACCCTGACGCGAATTTAGCGCAACATTTTATGACCGCGCAAATTGCTGCCGAAGTGACTGAAAAAATGTTGTTGTTATTTGAATCGCCGCCAGAAATTATCGGGTGTATCGTGATGGGAACGGCGGCAGGTGATTTACATTCACTGGGCAAACGGATTGTCATGGGGTGTTTGAAAGCGTTAATGGTTGAAGTGATTGATTTAGGCGTGAACGTAACCGCCGAAAAATTTGTCGATGAAGCCGTGGCACACAACGCACAAGTCATTGGTATTTCAGCGATGATGGTACACACCGCAATGGGTGAACACGGTTGTCCCGAAGTCCGAAAATTATTAAAAGAGCGCGGCTTAGAAGACAAAATTAAAATTATCGTGGGCGGTGCGCCGTATCGTTACGACGAAGAACTCTACAAAAAAGTCGGTGCTGATACGTGGGCAAGAGACGGCGTAAGTGCTGGGAAAGTCATTGTTGATTTAATCAAAGAGGTAAAAAGCCATGTCACCGCTTGAAATTCTTAATGCCGCTGTTTCGGGCGAACCCGCGCCACGGATTCCGATTTTTTGTAATTTGTTGGATCAAGGCGCACGCGAATTGGGCTTGTCGCAAAAAACGTATTACAGCAAAGGTGAATACGTTGCCGAAGGACAACTCAAAATGCGAGCGCGTTACGGTTATGACAATGTGTGGAGTTTGTTTTATGTGGGCAAAGAAGCGGAATTATTGGGCTGCAACGACATTCTTTTCTGCAATGATGGTGCGCCGAATGTTGCCGATTTTGTAATTAAAAATTACGACGACATTGCCAAGCTCGAAATTCCTGAAAATCTAACTGACCATCCCGCGTGGACAGAAACCGCCAATTGTTTAAAAATTCTGCGTTCAGAAGTAGGAAATACACATCCGATTTGTGCCTATTTAACGGCATCAACAACATTGCCAGCGATATTGATGGGCATGGACAAATGGATGGATTTGCTTATGAGCAAAGACACCGACATTCGAGATGAATTATTACGAAAATGCTCGCTCTTTTTCGAAAAAGAAATTGCCGCCTATCGAGAAGCGGGCGCGAATGTGTTGGTGTATTCCACACCATTTGGTTCGACTTCGTTTGTGGGTATGAAACGTTTTCACGAATTTAGTTTGCCATGGATGCAACGCGATTTAGCGGCGGGTGGCGTGAATGATCTTACCTACTATTGCGGGATGTTACCGTTCAATAATGTGATTACGCAAATTCAAGAAACGCTGAAAATTGGTTCGTATTACATTAGTCCGATGGCGGATTTAGCTGAAGCAAAAGCCATTATCGGTACGAGCGGTTTAACGTGCGGTGTGATTGATGACATCAAAATGATTCATTGGTCATCTGAACAAACTCGTGCCGAAGTGAAACGATTGTGTGACATTGGAAAAGTCGGCGGACACTTTTTATTTGGTACGGGCGTGATGCCTTTACAAACGCCAGAAGAAAATATTGTTGCCATGCTCGAAGCCGCATTTGAATACGGGAGATTTTAAAATGACTCAAAAAATGATTCCTATTTTTCCAGAAAAACCGATGGTGATGGTGGGTTGTGGCATTTTGCACAAAGAAGTCGATTTTTTAATTAAAAAAAATGGTTGGAATGTAGAAACGCAATTTTTAGCGTCGGCATTGCACAATTACTTTGACCGATTGCATAACGAATTAAACGAGGCGTTATCCGTTGACGATGCTCAAGGACGTGAAACGATTGTGTTTTATGGTTCATGTCATCCGCGTATGGACGATATTTTGACCAAGCATCACACGCATCGAACTCAAGGACAAAATTGCATCGTCATGTTATTGGGTTTTGAAAAATTCATGGAGGAATTGGGTAAGGGGGCGTATTTTTTACTCGAAGATTGGGCATTGACGTGGGAGCCGATGCTCACCGAATGTTTTGGTAAAAATCCTGCCGTGATTCGGGAGATTTTTCACAGCAGTCACAAAATGGTAATGGCGTTACGCACCCCGTGTTCAACGGACTTCACCGTCGCGGCACAAGCGGCGGCTGATTTTGTCGATTTGCCACTCGTCTGGATGGACGTTTCACTCGACCATTTAGAAGCGGTTCTGCTTGAAGCTATTACGCGAAAACATGTATCAACGCTGTGAATACCGATGCACCGTCCCAAATTGAACTCGATTTAAAAGTGAGAGTTCGTCGATTAGTTGAGGAAAAATCCAGCTTGCAGTTGGTGCTAAGTTTAATTGCTCGATTAGATTCGCAACCAACTATAGACGCAATGATCAATTCGATGCTTTATGGCATTGTTGAAAGCATTGGTGGGACGAATATCAAACTTTATTATTGGATGGGAGAAACGTTACATTACGCGGATTTTTTGGGCATTCGAACAGTTTTAGCAGAAATAGATGATCCATTTGTGGCACAAGTCGTGAACGAACATAAATTTGTTGAGATTGCGACCAATACTTGTGACGCATTATTACACGGTGATGTTGTACCTGGCGCATGGATATGGGGATTTCCACTACTACTTGGCAACGAGCTACTCGGTGTAATTAAGCTGGAAAATATCCATATCGGCGGTGCAGCATTGCGAGAATTTTTACCCGTATTTTTTCGTCACGCCGCGCTAATTTTGAGTAATGAAATTCGCAATTACAAACGAGAACAAGCCGAAGCAGCACTTGAAAGTTATCGCCTGCATTTAGAGCAATTAGTCATAGCACGGACGTTAGAATTAGAAGCTGCGAAAGCGAAAGCCGAAGCGGCTAATCGAGCAAAAAGTATTTTTTTGTCGAATATGTCACACGAACTTCGTACACCGTTAAATGCGATTTTGGGATTTTCAGAACTAATGAGTTTGGATAACGAGGTATCCATAAAGCAAAAAGAAAACCTTGCCATCATCAATCGCAGTGGCGCACATTTATTAAATATGATTAACGATGTGTTAGACATTTCAAAAATTGAAGCAGGGCGTTTAGAGTTAGATATTCAGGCATTCGATTTAATTGGGTTACTAAATGACATCGGCGTGATGATTAACATTCGAGCCGTGAAAAAACAATTAAGGTTTGCATTAGATATTGCACCAGATACAGCACAATTTATTAGAACAGATAGCGGAAAATTACGGCAAGTGCTAATCAATTTGCTAGGCAATGCAATTAAATTCACAGAAAAAGGTTCGGTTATTTTACGCGCTCGTATCAAAGCGTTAGTTCTTACACTCGAAGTCATTGATAGCGGCATGGGAATTCCAGCCAACAAACTACATGAACTATTCAAACCTTTTGTGCAATTGGTACAAAACAATGCAGATGTTCAAGGTACGGGGTTGGGGTTGGTGATTTCTAAATCATTAGTCGAATTGATGGGCGGTACGATTAGTGTTAACAGTGAATTTGGTATTGGTTCAACGTTTAAAATTGACTTACCTGTCAAATTAGCAACGGCAACCGATGTCATAGCGGGTGAAAATATCAAAGTGGTCAAACATCTTGCACCAAATCAACCTGTTTGGCGGTTGTTGGTGGTAGATGATAATGCCGATAATCGGTTATTACTTGCTACCATGCTGGCTGATATGGGTTTTCAAATTCGCGAAGCTGAAAATGGACAAGAAGTAATTAAAGTATTTGAAGACTGGAAACCGCATTTAATTTGGATGGATATGCGAATGCCAGTGATGAATGGTTATGAAGCGACCATGAAAATTCGGCAACTTGCAGGTGGCGACAAGGTGAAAATTATTGCCTTAACCGCAAGCGCATTTAAGGAACAGCACAGTAATATCATCAAAGCAGGTTGTGATGCCGTGCTGCACAAACCATTTCGTTCTGCCGAAATTTATGCGGCATTGACCAAATATCTAGGTGTTGAATTCATTTATCAAGAATCCGATGCTTCCGCCACCACGCCGTCACCGGTTCTTGAAATCACCACTGAAATAGTCGCAACGTTACCGCTAGAACTACGTCAACAATTACATGAAGCCGCATTACAATTAGATATGGAAGAGGTTGATACGGTGATTGAACAAATTCAGGCTATCTCGCCCAAAATTGCCAGCAGTTTAGATGAATTAGCAAAAAGTTTTCAATTCGAAAAAATCGTTCAAATCTCACTATGACTGATTCATCTTTACGCGCTGGCGGGAACAATTAGACAACCTACTCGACAGAAAACTCGCGCATCATGCCCATTTCTTCGTGTTCCAAGTTGTGGCAATGATACAAAAACAAGCCTTTGAAATCCTGAAATGGTTTGATGATTTTGATACGTTCCATTGGCATAACAAGTACAACATCTTTTAAACCGCTGTCGATAAAGCCTTCACGCACCGTGTCATAAGCGGTCGAATCTCCACTAAAACTACGGCTGACAATTTGAAATTGCTGCCCATGTAAATGAATCGGGTGTGCCATCGACAAATCCATTTTTCCGCCCATCATGCCCATGCCACCCGATTTCGATTCACCGCCACTTTTATGCTGTTCGTATTCGTTGGTTTTCGCGTCATTGTCCATTTTCATATTTTTCATGTCGCCATGCGCGTGAAAAATTTCAATCAACTGCACGCTGCCGAGTTTCACTCGTTCGAATGGTAACGGATTATTAAATTCGTATGCTTTACCGTTAATGAGCATCGACATCGGAGCTTCAGAAATTCCAATCGGTAACGGATTATTTGGGTTTGCCGTGTCGCTGATTTCGTAATGTTTGAATTTCGACAATTGCATTGGTAATTTAGGACTGTCGCTCACTTTTCGAGTAACACGCATCGTGCAAATCGGGTATTCACTACCTACTGGTAACGCGCCTTTGTGCATTCCCATGCCCATTTTTGGTAACACGCCCGAAAACGCCAAACTTTTCAACGTCAATTGTGAGCCTTCGTTGCGTCCACTAAAATCTGCCCACACATCGAGCCGTTCGCCAGGTGCAAGCATGACATAAGGTTTCGTTTCGGGCTGTTCAAGCAAACCGCCATCCACGCCAATTACGGTTACTGGCATTCCA
>JAQTOX010000061.1 GCA_028713055.1 Methylococcales bacterium
CATTTTTTAAATTTGAGTGAGTTTTTATTGCGTTTTTATGCTCACAAATCACTGTCAAACCACGAGCTAACCAAAATCCTATATAATGGCGCATCTTTTACAGCCGTGTGTTGCCAACGAACGGCATTCAAAAAATTTCGGAGTTTTTCATGAATCAGGATTTAAAAACTTACCTTACCTACTGTCAAGAACGAGTGGAATACGCACTCAACCAACGTTTACCAAGCGAAAACGTGTTGCCCTTTCGATTGCATCAAGCTATGCGTTATAGCGTTTTAAACGGAGGAAAACGTATGCGACCAATGTTAACTTACGCAACGGGCAAAGTTTTAAATATATTACCCAATCATCTTGATGCGATTGCGTGCGCGGTGGAATGTATTCACGTTTACTCACTCATTCATGACGATTTACCCGCAATGGATGATGACGATTTACGTCGTGGAAAACCCACGTGTCACAAAGCATTCGACGAAGCGACAGCGATTTTAGCCGGCGATGGTTTGCAAGCCTTCGCGTTTGAGTTGTTAGCGCATGATGCAACGATTACTGCCAGTGCAAAAAAACGTCTTGAAATGATTACGTGTCTTGCTAAAGCGAGCGGTTCACAAGGGATGGTGGGCGGTCAGGCAATTGATTTAGAATCCGTTGGTAAAATGCTCACGTTGCCTGAACTTGAAAATATGCACATCCATAAAACAGGTGCGTTGATTCGTGCTAGCGTAGTTTTAGCAACGTTGGGAGGCGAACATGTAGACATAGAGGTGGCTAAAAAACTCGATAATTATGCAAAATGTATCGGTTTATCGTTTCAAGTGAAAGACGATATTCTTGATGAAGAAAGCGACACCGTGACACTTGGTAAAACGCAAGGTAAAGACAAGGATAATAATAAACCGACTTATCCTGCGTTGCTCGGTTTAGCGGGTGCAAAAGAAAAAGCCCAACTGTTACATGAAAAAGCCTTAGAAAATCTCGCCGATTTTGGTGACGAAGCGAATTCATTACGTAATCTTTCGCTTTATATTATCCAACGTGACCACTAATTCAACCCGCCAATTGCCCCGCACTCAAGGAATTCAAAGCATCATGACCTATACAAGTTACCCTTTGCTCGACAAAATTAACTCGCCTGCCGATATTCGCAAACTCGAAAAAGACCAACTCAAACCGCTTTGTAAAGAATTACGCGAGTTTTTAACGCATTCGGTAAGTGTATCAGGTGGACATTTTGCAGCAGGATTGGGAACGGTTGAATTAACGGTAGCGTTGCATTATGTATTTGATACGCCAAGTGACAAATTGGTGTGGGACGTGGGACATCAAGCTTATCCACATAAAATTTTGACCGGTCGCAAAGACCGTATGACTACAATTCGTTCAAAAGATGGCGTGTCCGCCTTTCCGAATCGTGACGAAAGTGAATACGATGCGTTTGGTGTGGGGCATTCCAGTACGTCAATTAGTGCGGCATTGGGAATGGCAATTGCGTCGCGATTGAAAGGCGAAAATAAACAAATGGTCGCCATTATTGGCGATGGCAGCATCACGGGTGGTATGGCTTACGAGGCAATGAATCACGCAGGTGCAATCGATGCGAATTTGTTGGTGATTTTGAACGATAACGATATGTCGATTTCACCGCCTGTTGGCGCGATGAGTAATTATTTGACCAAAATTTTATCGAGTCGTCTCTATTCTTCAATGCGTGAAGAAAGTAAAAAAGTGTTAAGTAAAATGCCGACAATGTGGGAATTGGCTCGCCGCACCGAAGAACATATTAAAGGCATGGTCATTCCAGGGACATTATTTGAAGAACTTGGTTTTAATTATATTGGCCCAATTGATGGGCATGATATTGAAATGCTGGTTTCGACCTTAGAAAACTTAAAACATATCAGCGGTCCTCGCTTTTTGCATATTGTGACTAAAAAAGGCAAAGGTTATCCGCCTGCTGAAAAAGATCCACTCGCCTATCACGGTGTGCCAGCGTTTGATCATACCTTAGACTATTTGCCGAAATCGAAATCTTTACATCCGACCTATACCGAAGTTTTTGGACAATGGTTGTGTGATATGGCGGCGCAAGATAAGCGTTTGTTAGGCATTACACCCGCGATGCGTGAAGGTTCGGGGTTAGTTAAATTCTCCGAACAATTCCCCGACCGGTATTTTGACGTAGCGATTGCAGAACAGCACGCAGTAACATTAGCCGCAGGTCAAGCGTGTGAAGGCGCAAAACCTGTCGTAGCGATTTACTCGACTTTTCTACAACGTGCTTACGACCAATTGATTCATGACGTGGCATTGCAAAATTTAGACGTACTTTTTGCGTTAGATCGTGCTGGATTAGTGGGACCTGATGGTCCGACGCACGCGGGAAGTTTTGATTACAGTTATTTGCGTTGCATTCCGAATATGATTGTTATGGCTCCCGCTGACGAAAATGAATGCCGCCAAATGCTCACGACTGGATTTTTACATAACGGCACCGTTGCTGTTCGTTATCCACGTGGTAAAGGTGCTGGAGTGGCAATTGATAACGCTTTAACAACGTTAGAAATTGGCAAAGCTGAAATTCGTCACACCGGCAGTCGTTGTGCATTTTTAGCGTGGGGTAGCATGGTGACTCCTGCATTGCAAGTCGGCAAACAACTCGCTGCCACCGTGGTGAATATGCGTTTTGTGAAACCGCTAGACGAAGCATTGATTTTAGAACTCGCTAAAACCCACGATGTTTTTGTGACGATTGAAGAAAATGTGTTAGCCGGTGGTGCAGGTGAAGCTATAAATCGTTTTCTACAAGCCAACAAAATTCTAATGCCTGTTTTAAATTTAGGTTTGCCGGATTATTTTGTCGAACAAGGCACACGCGAAGAATGTTTAGCGGAATGTGGTTTAGACACGCAAGGGATTTTGGCGAGTGTTGAAGCGTTTTGTGCTTAATCGTCAAAATGAATTATGAAGAATATGCGTGTGAACGGGTCTTTGACGTTGTAGAACTCATTAAAAATAAACAATTAGAGTTTTATAACGCAAGAAGACCTTTAATTCGAGGGGAACGCAAAGTTTCATTTGAACCCACGGCTGGTGTATTTCGTAATCAATTCTCCAAAGATAACGAAATAGTTATTTTCAATGAATTTCAACGACACCTTCCCGCGTACGAAAACGTTGATATTGGTAATTTATGGAATGTAATGGCTCTCGCTCAACATCATGGATTGCCAACTCGTTTGTTAGATTGGACAACAAATCCTTTGGTAGCGTTATATTTTTCATGCGAAGCTGAAAGTGATGAAGATTCAGCTGTTTGGGTAGTATGGGGATTTGAAAATTTATCAAATTTGCCTTCCAACCCGACAGACATTGACACAATTATGTCAATGACTCCTGTAGTAATTAGTCCTCGAATCCAAGCACAAGCTGGAGTTTTTACAGCTCATCCAAATGAGAAGCCAATAACCGAGTTTCTAACCGAAAACGACCATGTTGTAAAAATTATTATTCCTAAAGAACAGCGTTTCAGAATAATCATGCAGCTTGATTTTTTGGGTGTGAATCGCAGTTCATTATTTCCTGACCTTGACGGATTAAGTCAGTATCTCAAATGGAAAGTCAATCAAGAACGCACTCAATTTGGTGCCTCACGGGCTTGAATCACACTACACTCGAAAGAAAGTGTCTGATGACGTTAGGTTCACAACTTAATTAATATTGAATTTACCCTTTATGAGTCTCGAAACAACCCACACACCCATGATGCAACAGTATTTCCGCATCAAAGCGCAACATCCTGACACGCTGGTTTTTTATCGAATGGGGGATTTTTACGAGTTGTTTTACGACGATGCAAAAAAAGCCGCTCAACTCTTAAATATCACGCTTACCAGTCGAGGAAGTTCAAATGGCGAACCGATTCCAATGGCAGGCATTCCGCATCATGCGGCTGAAAATTATATTGCCAAAATTTTGCGTGCTGGCGAATCCGTCGCGTTATGTGAACAAATCGGCGACCCTGCAACCAGCAAAGGACCTGTTGAACGAAAAGTGGTTCGAGTTGTCACACCTGCAACGGTCACAGATGAAGCATTACTCGAAGAACGCCAAGACAATTTACTCGTGGCAGTGTCGTGGTTAAAGGGACAATATGGCATTGCCAGTTTAGATGTCACCAGCGGACGTTTTGTGTTGCAACAAGTCGATTCCGAAGATGCACTTATCAATGAAATTGCCCGTTTGAATCCTGCTGAATTATTATTCAGTGACGATTTCGCGCTATCGAACACACTCAAACAACGCAACGGATTATGTCGTCGCCCTGCGTGGCATTTTGAAGTTTCAAGTGCGCGAGAACGCTTACTTTCACAATTCAAAGCCACGGATTTAAAAGGATTTGGTTGCGACGAACTCACAACGGCAATTGCGGCAGCTGGCGCATTATTGCAATACGTTAAAGATACGCAGCAAGCCGCATTGCCACATATTCAAGGCATTCGAGTTGAAACGAGCGACGATTGCATTTTGATTGATGCTGCGAGTCGAAAAAATTTAGAACTCGACACGCATCCGTCGGGTGAAATGAAATATACACTTTTCGGAGTTCTTGATAGCACGATTACCGCGATGGGCAGTCAGTGTTTGCGTCGTTGGCTGAATCCTCCACTGCGAAATCAATCTATTTTGAAACATCGTTATGCGTGTGTGGCGAGTTTGCTGCATTCACATGATTATCAAAATGTACAAAGTCAGTTACGACAAATTGGTGATATTGAACGGATTAGTTCACGTGTGGCGTTGAAATCCGCACGTCCACGCGATTTAATTGTTTTGCGCGACAGTTTAACGGCGTTGCCGCAATTGCAACGTCTTTTAGCGATGCACGATAATCCGCAATTACAACAGTTAAATAAGCAAATCAGTGTTCAACCCGACACCGCAGAATTATTACATCGCGCGATTTTCGATAATCCGCCGGTTTTGATTCGTGATGGTGGTGTGATTGCAGGTGGTTATAACGCTGAACTTGATGAATTGCGTGATTTAAGCCAAAACGCTGACCAGTTTTTGCTTGATATGGAACAACGCGAACGAATATCGACGGGCATTAACACGCTTAAAGTCAGTTACAACCGCGTTCATGGTTATTACATTGAAATTTCACATTTGCACGCTGAAAAAATCCCAGCGCATTATCGCCGCAAACAAACGTTAAAAGGCGCGGAGCGTTATATCACCGAAGAACTAAAATCTTTTGAAGACAAAGTATTAAGCGCACGCGAAAAGGCTTTGACGTTTGAAAAATTTTTGTATGACCAATTGCTCGAAATCATCGGTTTATCAGTTCCTGAATTACAACGTTGCGCGAGTGCTTTGGCGGAATTGGATGTTTTAAGTTGTTTTGCCGAACGCGCTGAAAAATTGAATTTATCGCAACCTACGTTGAGTGAAAAAACAGGTATTCACATTGAAGGCGGACGGCATTTGGTTGTGGAACATGTTTCAAATGCGCCATTCGTACCGAATGATTTAGCCATGTCGATACAACGCCGAATGTTGATGATTACAGGGCCTAACGCTGGTGGTAAATCGACGTTTATGCGTCAAACGGCGTTAATGGTTTTGCTCGCGCACATTGGTTGTTATGTACCCGCAAAGAATTTCACCTGCGGCGATATTGATAAAATTTTCACTCGCATTGGCGCGTCGGATGATTTAAGCAGTGGACGCTCAACGTTTATGGTTGAAATGTCTGAAGCCGCAAACATTCTGCACAACGCAACTTCAAAAAGTTTGATTCTCATCGACGAAATCGGACGTGGTACAAGTACCTTTGATGGGCTTTCATTGGCGTGGGCATGTGCCGATTATTTGGCGAAAGAAACCAAAGCCTTCACGCTGTTTGCGACGCATTATTTTGAACTCACCGCATTAGCTGACGAACATCGCAACATTCACAATGTGCATTTAGAAGCCATTGAACACGGCGACACGATTATTTTTCTGCACGCGGTCAAAGATGGCGCGGCAAATCAAAGTTATGGGCTGCAAGTGGCGGCATTGGCAGGCGTACCGCGTGTGGTAATTGAAAATGCCAAATCAAAATTGCGTGAACTCGAAATGCACGCTTACGCAGAGCAGCAAATAAAACGTGGTTCTGACCAAATCGATTTATTTGTGTCGCAATCTGAAAATCCCGTATTGGCATTACTTGAAGATGTTCGTGCCGACGATTTAACGCCGAAACAAGCGTTAGAACTCATTTATCGCCTTAAACAGTTGGTTTAAAAAATGAAAACCGTACAAATTATTTTTATCATTGCGTTATTGGCATTGACGGCTGGCATTGGCGTTCGAATGTTCAATCAATGGCAAACTGAACAAACACCGATGCCTTTGCCTGAATTTTCCTTTCCTGATTTAAACGGCATGTCGCATTCTTCAACTGAATGGAATGGTAAAATCATCGTGTTGAATTTTTGGGCAACGTGGTGTCCGTCGTGTTTAAAAGAAATCCCTGAATTTATGGCGTTGCAAACCCAATACGGTGAAAAAGTACAATTTGTCGGCATCGCGCTCGATGATTTAGAAGCGGTTAAAACCTTTCAACAAAAAACAGCAGTGAATTATCCATTGTTGATTTCAGGTGATTGGGCGGGTTTTCAACTTGCAAAAAAATTAGGCAATTTAATTAGCGCAATTCCTTACACTGTTGTGGTGAATTCTGCGGGGCAAGTTGTTTATCATCATTCAGGTGAATTGTCGGCAAGTGAATTACAGGCGGTTATTGCACCACTTGGCTTTTAATTGTTGAAAATTGTGAGAACGAAGGCGTGGGGCTTTTGTTCTTGTTGATTTGTAGAGATTTTTGGAAGAAATTGAATGAACACTTACGCTATTGAGTTAGAAAAATTACCCGATTTTGCACAGATTGAATTGTGGGATTTTTACCAGTTTTTGTTGCAGAAATATCAAGCAAAAACAGAACAAGAAGATTTAGACGATTTACGTTTATTGCATGAAACTCGTGGCGAGCCAACAATCTCATTTGCCGATTATTTGAAAAATGCAGATTGAATTAAAAAAGTCGGCAGTCAAAGATTTAAAGGCAATTCCAAATGCGGTAAAAACACATATTCATAATGTGATTGCTGAATTAGTTAATTTTCCTCACGTCAAACAAATCAAAAAACTAACACAATTTGAACCAGCTTATCGTTTGCGCGTGGGCGATTATCGAATTTTGTTTGATGTTGAAGACGACAAAATTTTGATTGGTCGGGTTTTACATCGCAAAGAAAGTTACAAAAAACTTTAGGTGAACGGATAAGATTGCACCTTTAGAATTATTTTTTATTGGAATCATTCATGGCAACTTGGTTAGAAACTTGTGCAAAACAACTCACCCGCTTAGAAAAAACGTCGGTCTTATCCGATAAGCTGATGACGTTGAGTAATAAAACCGGCGTAGATATGTCGCCAGAAATGTTACAAAAACTGGAAAATGAACACGCGCGTTTGAATCGCCAACTCGAACGTTTACGCGCGAATCGATTTGAAGTCGCCGTCATTGGTTTAGAAAAAGCAGGCAAAAGTGCGTTACTCAATGCGTGGTTAGGGCAAGAAATTCTGCCATCAGCACGCGAGCGTTGCACATTTACCAGCACCGAAATTTGGTCAGCACAAACCGAGCAAGACCAATTACTTTCGATTCAGTATTACACGCGCGAAGAAATTGCGACCTTACAAAAACAGCGTCAAGATGCTTTGGCTGGTGCGTTGTTAAGCGATAAAGAAAAGAAAGAAATTCAGGAAGATTTCAACGACACGGAAAAAAATCTGAATCAAATTTACGAATTCACCAAACTCAAAAATGGTTTTAAACAAAGTTTCTTGGACATTGGCGAAATCAGTGAATTATTACAATCGGCGATTTTCAAAAACCGCGCTCAAGCCTTAGCGATTAAACGAATTCAATTGAAAACCGTGCGTTTGCGAAGTGACCGCGACATTATTTTTCATGACGTGCCGGGGTTTAATTCGGGTATTTTGATGCACGCCGAACAAGCGGTTGACCGTTTGCGGAATTGCGATGCGATTATTTACGCCAAAGAAATGAAACAGCCATCGATTACGGGCCCTGAAAAAGAAATGTTGCTCGTCGCTGATGCCGAAGACCCAAGTTTGCGTGTGTCGGATAAAGTGTTTGTCGTTTTGACACAAGCGGATGCGATGGACGACCAGATTGATTTTCGTGACACGTTGGCAAAACACAAAACGTTTTGGGCAAATGTGCCAGAACGTCGATTATTGCCGGTTTGTGCGCGTTCACATTTGGTGGAATTTGGTATTCCAACTGACGATACGTTGCGACGTTCGAAAAGTGCGGATGATAAAAACAAGCTCAAAAAATTAGGCATTCCCGATGGCATGAATGCGTTAAAAGATGCCGTTAATTTTTACATCGACAACGAACGTTCAGGCGTTTTACAAAAACGGTGTGATTCGTTGGTAAACGCGACGCGCCAATTAGCGACTGAAATCTTGAATAAACTCGAACCCATTTATGGAACGGTTGCCGAAAACGACCGCCAAGAAGACGATTTGCTCGGCAAAGAATTTAATCAGTGGTGGGGACGTGAATGGCAACGCATCAAAAAAGATTTTGATATGTGGTATGCCGAAAGCATTCAAGGACGTAAAGAAGCTGATTCGTTAGGTGCAGAACATGAAGAACTGGCAGCGTTGCGCTCGGCGTATGACCAAAAAATTGAAGCATTACTTTCAAATTTAATCACGGCACAACCCGATGAATTAAAACGAATTTACACGGCAGGCGGAACATTATCGATGCCAGACCCACGTGAAGGAAATTATAAAATCCGTGAAGAACTCTTCCGCGAAATTCAAAAGAAATTTGAAACCGAATTGACTGACCAACTCGCGCAAGCCTTGCAAGCGTTAATTGATGGCATTGTGCGAAAAATTCAGGAATTGCTTTGGGAAACTGAAGAAGTACGTCGCACGTTGTTACATTCGCATTTAGACGAAACCATTGAGCAAGCTCGAATTCGTCACGGTTTTCAGGTTTTATTTTTACGTTTTGGGCGAGTAGCTGTTGAAGCCTTTATTGCGAAACCATTGCAAGCGCGTGACCGTTTATTAAATGAACGTGCCGCTGAAATCAAAACCTTAGAAGCGTTTTATCAAGGCAGCGACAAAACCAAGCAAGAAGGTGGTTTGACCCATTATTTACGTTACGGTTTATGGGCGGTGTTGAAAGCTGTCCCAGCAGGTCGAGCAAGAAGTACAGCCAAAACAATTGCAGAAACCGTCATCGCCGAAGCGGTATCACCTGTAAAAGAAATCGAAAAAGCCGCTGAACCCAATAATTTTGAACAAGTTGTGGATGAAATTAACGGCGATTTAGCGGCATTGCAGGATTATTTGAAAAACAGCGTGTTTTACGCGGCGGGGTTTATTACTTATTGCAATCAAGAACTCGAACGTATTCGTAACCATTTCAAAGAAATAGAAGACAACGAACGGCAATGGATTGGCATTATTCGCACAGCAGTAAAATATGAACGTAATCCGCTCATTCCGTACAACATCGCACACACACGCCGTGATTTTCAGATTCGCCGCGAATTGGCTTTAGAATTAAAGGAAGTTCGCGACAGTTATAGCAACGTGTTTTAACTTTTTGATTCGGAACAAAAAATGAATTTACCTAATCACAAAACCGATTACATCAGTGAACAAGATTATCTCGAAGGCGAAAAAATCAGCGAGATTAAACATGAATACATCGATGGCGAAGTCTATGCGATGGCGGGTGCGAGTAAAAACCACCAGCGATTGCTTGGTAATGTTTTTAGCGCATTACACCATCATTTAAAAAATACACCGTGTGAAGCCTTCAGTTCAGACATTAAAGTGCGAGCAGATAAAGGAAAAAAATACTTTTATCCTGACGTGATTGTAGTTTGCAGTAACAATGATAACGACGACTATTACACCGAATCACCGCGCATTATTGTTGAGGTGTTATCGAATTCAACACGCAAATATGACCGCACGTTGAAGCGTCAGATTTATCAAAGCATTCCCAGTTTAGAAGAATACGTTTTAATTGAACAAGACCGTGTAGAAATTGAAGTTTGCCGCAAATCAGAAGGTTGGCAATCCATGTTTTATTACATTGACGATGAAATTACATTTACATCGATTGGTTTAACGTTGCCAGTTTTAGAAATTTATTCGCGTGTTGAAAATGACGAAATGCGTGTTTTTGTCGAGGCGAACATTTAAAAAATTTAGGCATTGAAGAATGAGTTTCACAATCTCGTTGACTGAAAAATATCAACAACGTGAAACAAAATTTTTAAAACGGCATTCCGAATTAAAATCAGCGTATGCGAAAGCATTAAAATTACATCGTTTATCAGAAAATTTGTCTGATTTACACGCGATTTCTATCAATTTGTCTTACCGAATTACGTTAGAATCACTCATCACTGAAACTGAAATTATCTTGGTTAATATCGGCGACCACCAAGACGTTTATTAAACAAAACAGGAAACCATCATGACAACCCCAACCACTTTAAAACCCGCCACCTTCGCGCCACAAACAACATTTATTGCGATTGCTCCTGACGCAACTGGTGTTGCAACTGTTATTGGAACTGCTGCCGCAGATACGTTTATTTATGACGTAACAGCAGAGGCCGGCAAAATTTACGGTAACGATGGCGATGCCACCATTGGTGACGGCACTGTTATTGGAAATTTTGATCCCGCTAAAGACAAAATTATGTTGGATAACCGCTTGGCGACAATGCTGACTCCAGCTGATTTGACAACTGGTTTGGTTGGCTCTAGTTTCGCTGTTACGCCTGATTACTTTGGCAATAAAACGACTATCACTTTTGACTCTAAAGTTGATGGTATTGCTGAAGCTATTACGCTGGCTGGAGTTGTGTTAGATCAAGCAGCAGTGTTACCGTTGTTTGTATTTGCTTATTCATCATCAACATATTCCTTAACCGTCGAACCCAGCACAACCGAAAATGGCAAAAGTGCGTTTGTGTTGACGACCAAAAACGTGGCGGCTGGGACAGAAATTCCGTTTGATTTAAGCGGCACGATTTCGGATGCGGATGTGTTGGGTGGATTATCGACGCACAGTTTTGTGATTGAAGATGACGGCACGGCGACCTTGCCGATTAAGTACATTGAGGACAAAAAAACCGAAGGTGACGAAACCTTGACCGTGACGTTGCACGATAAAAAAGAAATTTCTGCGACGGTAACGGTAAAAGATACGAGTGTTCCACCGCCGCCACCTGTTAATCATCCACACACAGGAAACGTGATGATTTCTGGCGTGATGCAAGTGGGTGAATCGCTGTCGATTCAAAACACGTTGCAAGATGCGGACGGGTTGGGTGCATTTAGTTATCAATGGTTACAAAATGGCAAAGTGATAAGTGGTGCGACGCAAGATAACTATGTTTTGCAAGCGGCTGACGTGGGTAAAACTATCAAAGTAAAAGTGAGTTACACGGATAAAATTAGTACATTAGAAAGTGCAACTAGCGTAGCGACGGATTTTGTTGAACCTAAAACGGTGATTGCAGTCGTACCGATTGACCACAAACCAACGGGCACAATTAAAATCATCGGTAGCACGATTGTCACCGTCGGTAACACAATCACGAACAATAAATTGTCTATTCAAAACACGTTGCAAGATGCCGATGGTTTAGGTGATTTCAATTATTCATGGTCGCGTGACGGTAAAGTTATCAGTGATTCAAATCAAGAAACGTACACGTTGACGCAAACCGATGTTGGTAAAAAAATCAGTGTTCATGTCAGTTACACCGATGCTTTAGGTACATTAGAACATGTGACTAGTAACGTGACGGCAGTAGTAACAACCTCTCGAAATACATTCATTGGCTCAGAAAAGAATGATTCAATTATAGGTTCGACGGGTGCAGATATTTTGCAGGGCAACGCTGGATTCGACACCTTAACAGGTGGTCTGGATGCAGATAAATTTGTTTACAAAAACATAAAAGATGCACCGCTTTCACATTCTAAAATCGAAATCATCACCGATTTTTCACATAGTGACGGTGACAAAATAGACCTTTCTGCAATTGATGCGGATACTAGTAAAGTAAAAGATCAGGCATTTTCAAAACCTGTTATAGGTGCCGATTTTTCGGGAACATTTACCAAAGCAGGACAGTTATTTTTTGATACGACAGCCCACATTTTATATAGCAGCGTAAATAATGACGGTGTCGCTAGTTTTGCAATTCAACTTAACGGCGTAAGTAGTCTAGTCGCTGGTGATTTCATACTGTAACGAAATGAATATAACAATAAAAAACAAAATCAACATTTTGCCATTTTTAGAAGAAGATTTAGGCAGCGGCGATATTACGGCGGCGATTATTCCTGAACATCGACAAGCCACAGCGGAATTATTGACCCGCGAATCGATGGTTTTGTGTGGGCGGGAATGGTTCGATGCCGTTTTTAAACATTTAGACGTAAACGTTGTTATTGATTGGCACGTTTCAGAAGGTGAATTCGTTGTCGAAAATACCAAACTTTGTACACTTTCAGGATTAGCACGAGGTTTATTGACGGGCGAACGTACCGCGATGAATTTATTGCAAACATTATCCGCAACCGCAACGATTTCACGCCAATACGCGGATGCCGTTCAAGGGACAGGTTGTAAAGTTTTAGACACGCGCAAAACCATTCCTGGTTTGCGAATTGCTCAAAAATACGCTGTGAAATGTGGCGGCTGTTTTAATCATCGCATTGGTTTATTTGACGGCGTGTTAATCAAAGAAAATCACATTATGGCGGCGGGTTCGATTGCTAACGCAGTACACATTGCGCGTGAACAAAGTGATATGCCAATTGAAGTAGAAGTCGAAAATTTTGCCGAACTTGAACAAGCTCTAAACACAAAACCGAATCGAATTATGTTAGACAACTTCACGCTTGACGATTTACGCCAAGCAGTGAAATTAACAGCAGGAAAAGTAGAATTAGAAGCGTCCGGAAATATCGATTTATCGACGATTCGCGCTGTTGCAGAAACAGGTGTGGATTTCATTTCAATTGGCGCGTTGACGAAAAACGTGCAAGCCATTGATTTGTCATTGCGAATCCAACTGTAATAATTCCTATTTTAATGACCAGCACTCGTGCGTTTATTAAAGTGGTCGAAATCTCTTTTCAACGTAAAAATCGCCGAAATAACCGCGTTAGACGCAGATTCGAACGCGGACGTACATTCTGTTAATCGTAATGCCGCATCATATTTTTTCGCATTGATATATTCGGCGACTTTACTGGCTTGAACGTGAAACTCAGCGTTTCGTTTCATCAAATCATGATAGCTTTGCAAGTGTGCGACGTGCGGATGAACTTCGCTGTGGTGCAACCAATAACCGACATCACAAGAATCATCTCGAAAAATTTCTTTCACATCGAGAGTTTCTTTGTTGGTAATAGCATTACATATTCTTTCCTTCCAGTAGGCATGACTCGCCACCAAAATAAGATGGTCATCAGCACGCCGAAACTTGACTGGAATGATTGCTCTAACCGGCATAGTCACAGTAACTTCTGAGACTTCTGAATCGTTTAACAGGGTAACTTCTGAATCGTTTGAATCGTTTTGTTGATCACTCATAATTTGAATCTCTTGAAAATTTTAAAAATTTTACTTGTACTAAAAACAGTTAGTTCCAACGCATTTACAATGCAAACAATTCACGCATTTTTTGCCCAGACTGTTCGACCCGCATAAATGCTTCACCCACTAAAAACGTGTAAACATCATTTGCTAGCATCAATTCCACATCGTTGCGGGTATGAATACCACTTTCTGTAATCACTAAACGATCAGCTGGAATCGTATCTTTTAGTGTCAAAGTCGTTTGTAAATTTGTTTCAAACGTCCGCAAATTTCGATTGTTAATACCAATCAATTTTGTATCGAGCGTTAACGCCCGTTGTAATTCGTCAGCATCATGCACTTCCACCAAAACATCCATGCCCAATTGTGTGGCAAGATTTGATAATTCATGTAACTTTTCATCATCTAACGCGGCGACAATCAATAAAATACAATCCGCACCTAACGCCCGTGATTCATGGATTTGATAAGCATCAATCATAAAATCTTTACGTAAAACCGGTAGCGGGCAACGATCATGTACCATTTGCAAATAGGCTTCTGAACCTTGAAAAAATGTTTTATCGGTTAAAATCGACAAACACGTCGCGCCACTCATCGCATAATCTTGAGCAATCGTAAGCGGTTGAAAATTTTCCCGAATCACGCCTTGACTGGGAGACGCTTTTTTAATTTCAGCGATAATCGCCGGTTGTTTCAGCGACGCTTTGCGTTGCAATGCCGCATAAAAACCACGTGGTTTTTCAACACCAGAGGCAATATCTTGTAAAATTTCAATCGGGGTTTGCAAACAACGTCGAGCCACTTCTTCTTCTTTTTTGACGAGAATGGTCTTTAAAATATCAGGGATATTGGTCATGTTAATTTTAAGGAGTTAGATTTAGAAAGGTGGTATTTTATCAGCATTGCGCCGAAAGCATCGTAGCGCATTCTTTTTTATTTTGCTTATGAATTAAATGCCAAAAATTTCTGTTTTAGTTTTAAGTCTAGCGACTTACTTATTAACCGCGTGTAGCACTATTTCGACTACACCGCGAAATACTGAAAACTTATGCGCGATATTTAAACAAAAAAATGGCTGGTATAACGCCAGCAATGCAACATTTAAAAAGTGGGGAATTCCAGTGCCGGTACAAATGGCAATTATGCACCAAGAATCGCACTTCGTCGCCGATGCTGCACCGTCTAGCGGATTTTTTTCATGGCTTGGTTTTGGCAGCAGTGCTTACGGTTATCCACAAGCGAAGGACGAAACGTGGGGCGATTATCAGCAAAAAAGC
>JAQTOX010000062.1 GCA_028713055.1 Methylococcales bacterium
TTTGCCACCATCAAATTTATCGTTACCGCTGCCGCCGTTGAGCGTGTCTTTGCCATCACCACCGATTAAGGTGTCATCGCCATTTTCGCCACTGAGCAAATCGTTATCCACGCCGCCGTCGATAAAATCATTTCCTAAACCGCCACTCAACGTATCAGAACCCGCTAAACCCGTGAGACTGTCGTTATCTTTTGAGCCGTTGTTTTTATCATTTTTTACTGTACCTTTAAAAGTTGCCATCGTTGAATCTCCGAATTATGAAAAATTGCATTGTAGTTTAAAAACAAAAACCGCCCCTGACGTTTCCTCAAGAGCGGTTTTTTAGATGAAAAAGAAGCGTGAATTACAACATCAAGTCTTCAATTGCCAACGTTTTTACA
Organism: Methylococcales bacterium; assembly: GCA_028713055.1. Classification (GTDB taxonomy): domain Bacteria; phylum Pseudomonadota; class Gammaproteobacteria; order Methylococcales; family Methylomonadaceae; genus UBA10906. The sequence continues at coordinate 381 of JAQTOX010000062.1, forward strand.
CCGTTAAGTTTTACTGAAAATTCAGCTTCGGCACCTGCATCGACACTACCTAACAAAGTATTTGTTGCCGCATCAAAACGAAGTTGTCCCGTTGCATCTTTTGCATCAAACTCGGTGACGAATTTGAATTTAACGTCTAAAGCCGTTAAATCAATTTTGTCGCCTTTCGTAAAGTCCGTAATCACATCACCCGTTTCAATCGTATCGAAAACGAAAACATCTTTGCCTGTGCCACCCGTCAATGTATCTGCACCTTTGCCACCATTTAACGTATTAGCATTTGCACCACCAATTAACGTATCATCAAAATCTGAACCAATGGCATTTTCAACAGTAGCAATCGTCGCTTTGTTAATACCTGCTTTTAAAACAGACACTAAATCTGAGCTGTCGCTTGATAACGTGACCACTGAACCCGTGCCTAATTGCGCCACTAAATCCGTATATTGCGGCACAACGTCACTGGTTACTGCAAAAATAGGAACAATACCCGCATCGGCTAAGGCTTTCGACAACATTGATACCGAAGGATAATCTTCACCAGTTCCCGCTGGCGTGCCATCTAAAATGCCATCGCCATTATTCGCTGGAAGAAAACTTGCATCACCCGCTTTGTGATAATCAGCATCGGTCATCATCACCACCGTTTTAACTGCATTATCACGAAAACCAATGTCATTGCTGTGTAACGCAACTTGTAACAACGCCTCTAATTGCGCTTCTGCCCAATCGACACCACTGCCTAAATTCAAGGTCGTTAATGCCATTGAAAAAACAGCAGCATCATGAGTCATAGCTAAATCGGTATGATAAACATAATCCAATTTTGCAGAACCGAAACTACCTATTGGTTTATCCATAAATGAACCCAAACCGATTTGGGTATCTTTCTGAAAATCATCCAAAGTTTTAACAACTTGCGGCACCACTTCTTTCACATTCGGTAAATCGTCACTGAATGAACCTGTCAAATCTTGCAAAAAGAATACGTCTAACGGATCGCTAATTTCACCACCATCGTTAATTGTCACAATACGACCACCGACGTTACTTGTTTTACCTGCGTTCAAATCAAGCTGCACACCTTTTACGGCATTGCTCGCATCCAGTGTATCCATACCACCGGTGTCTTCAATAAACACACTACCTTTTTCGCCTGCTGGTTTAAATACATCATCACCCGCGCCACCACTCATCACATCTTTTCCACTGTCATCAATCAGTACATCGTTATCATCATTGCCAGATAACAAATCATCGCCTGTACCACCGATTAACGTGTCATTGCCAGCACCACCCAACACCGTATCATTGCCATCCGTGCCGTCAATACTGTCATTGCCACTGAGAGCATCAATGCTGTCGTTACCCACGGTGGCAATCAATTTGTCATTATTTTCCGTAGGCAAATCGTCGGTAAGAATCGTGATTTTCGCATTGCCATTCGATAATTTTGCATTGGTCGGCGAACTCAATGACACATTGAAATTTTCGTCATCTTCCATCAGATTATCGCCAACAATATCGACGTTAATTGTTTGTGTGGTTTGACCTTTCGCAAAAGTCAACGTGCCATTCGTAGCGGTGTAATCACTATCAGCAGTTGCACTACCGTCACTTGTTTTATAATTCACGGTGACAACATCGTTACTCGCCGAATTCAAGGAGATGCTAATTTGCGCTGACGTTGTGCCGTCGTTTCCTTCAGTGATACTAATGTTTGGTTCTGAAATAAAAATAGCGGGTAGTTCAGTAACTGGCGGCGGTGTAATAATTACAGGTGGAATGTCGATGATGTTGAAGACCGCAGGTAATTCGGTCACTGGAACGGCAAGATCGCTGTCCGAAAATTTGACGAATTCGATATTGAGCAACGTATCCTCTTCACCATCATTTGCGATTTCTGAATCAGAACCCGAATAACTCACAATAATTTCATTCGCATCAGCGTTATAAATAATGTTGTAGTCATCTTTCGAACCATTAAAAATAGCGGTGTCTTCGCCGTCGCCCCCGTTAAGCGTATCGTTACCCAACCCTCCATCTAACGTATCGTTGCCGCCTTGACCATCGAGACTATCATCACCCGCCGCACCACTAAAGTCATTGTTGTTTTTGCCGCCATCTTGTTCTTGCAGCAAATTATTCAAATCATTGCCGGTTGCAGAAATCGCGTTACCAAATAACGTCAGCCATTCCACGTCCGGCGTTGTGGATAAATCATAATCAACGCTAGAGATAATCTGATCTTCATCACCGCTAGAATCAATAATTTTGTCACTTATGTTATTCACCAAATAAACATCAGAACCATCACCACCGTTTAGAACATCCATACCCAAACCGCCGTCTAACGTATCATTGCCCTCGTCACCGATAAGCGTGTCATTTCCCGCTAAACCGGTCAGTAAATTGTCACCGCTATTTCCGGTAATCACGTTATTGCTGGCATTACCCGTGCCGCTTGTTCCGGAAATTCCTTTTAGAACAAGATTTTCAACATAATCACCCAAAACATAACTGGAGGTACTTTCAACCGTATCTTTACCCCCTAAATCTTTAGCGACAACCGATTTAGCGGCTTGATTTTTCGGATCAACAGCCGTCATCGTTTTGTCAGTTTCGTTGACAACATCGAGTTTGTTATCAACGTAGTAGTAATCATTCCCCGCCCCTCCGTTCATAGTGTCGGCACCCGCACCACCTATTAACGTATCGTTACCTTGATCACCACTGAGAATGTCGTTACCTTTACCGCCTTCCAATTTATCATCGTCGCTGCCGCCGGTTAAAGTGTCGTTACCGTCACCACCGAGTAGCCAATCTTTACCGTTACCGCCATCTAAAATGTCATTACCTGAACCACCATCTAAAGTATCGTTACCGGCAAAACCCTGTAGCGTATCGTTGCCTGCTAAACCTTCGAATTTATCAGCAGTTGCAGTACCCACCATTTTTTCGCTTTTCGCGGTGCCTTTTTTAGTAGCCATTTTGAAATCCTCAATACGTTAGTAAAATTACGCGATATTCACGCGATTATGATGGTAGCAGACAATTACTGAATTGGCTTTTCAAGAGCGTTTAGTTTTTTTAACTTCGGCTGGCGGTGTTTTCTGCATTTCTTTAAGAATGTTTGTCTTTTTTACTTCGACGGGCGGCGCATCCTTCGCTTCTTTCGCAGTTTTCATCTCGATATACTCACTTTTAGTAATTACTTTCGGTTGAACTTCTACCGGTGGGTTATAGGCTTTAGTAAATTGACGGGAGAAGATATTGTCCACCGTTAATACCGGAATCAGTAAAACTACCAACACGGAAATCGCCACAAACGCAGGATTCATAATGGTTGAAAGCCAATACGCCATCAATCCACCAATCAATAAACGGGTAAAACTGGGCATTTTAACTAACACTATTTTTTTTACCTTTTCATCTGCCATCATCTTTCTCGATTAACGTAATGACACGGGTTGTAAAAAACTGCTCAAAGCGTGTCCAAATGACGCGCCTAAACGTCCTGCAATTCTGTCCATTAAGTGTGCTTGCGGTGTGAAATTCACTTCTTCAGCACCAATTAAGTTTTTAGCGATGTCATGTTGTGTGGCGAACTCATCGACTAACCCTATTTTTACTGCTTCTTCACCTGACCACACCAAACCCGAAAACATATCGGGCGATTCTTTTAAGCGTGAGCCGCGTCCGATTCTGACAGCTTGAATAAATTGTTGATGCACTTGATTCAATAAACTTTGCATATAAATGGTTTCGTTTTCTTTACGTGGCGTGAACGGATCAAGCATGGCTTTATGTGAACCTGCAGTAAGTAAACGACGTTCGACACCCAATTTTTGCATCACATCCACAAACCCAAAACCGTCCATCAACACACCAATCGAACCCACTAAACTTGCGGGATTGACGAAAATTTTATCACTCGCTGAGGCAATGTAATAACAGCCTGAAGCACACATATCGCTAACGACGGTGTAAATTGGCATCGTGGGATGTTCTTTTTTGATGCGGCGAATTTCGTCATAAACATACGCTGATTGCACTGGACTGCCGCCAGGTGAATTTGCATGCAAAATGATACCTTTCGTATGTTTATCTTCAACCGCGTCACGCAACCCTTCGATAATAGAATCGGCATTAGCATCTTTATCTTCGGAAATCTGCCCCACTAAATCGATAATCGCGGTGTGATTTTCACCTTTTGATGCGTGATGATCGCCCAGTTTTGGATAAATCGTGACACCAAAAATTGCGAACAAATAAATAAACAACAGACTTTTAAAAGCAACTCCCCAACGACGGGCGCGAGTTTGTTCGGTGATAGCGGCAAGAGCGACTTTTTCAAGTAAATCGCGTTCCCAGCCAGGTTTAGATTGATTTTCCATGACGTTTTTTAACCGTGTTGTTTAAATAAAATGTTGTAATAATTCCGACGACTGCAAAAAACAATGCAACGGTTGATATTTTTTTAATTGTGTAAAATCGTGTGCGCCACTCGCTACGCCAATCGAGGCTACGCCAGCATTCAACGCCATTTGTAAATCGTGCGTTGAATCACCCACCATCAACGTGCGTTCGGGAGAGATTTTTGTGTACTGCATAATCTCTTCAAGCATTAACGGATGTGGTTTAGATTGCGTTTCGTCAGCACAGCGTGTGATGCAAAATAAATCTCGTGTATTCGTTGCACTCAGGGCTTCGTCTAAACCTTCGCGTGTTTTTCCTGTCGCTATCGCAAGCAAATAATTTTCTTTTTTCAACGTATTGAGCATTTCATAAACGTTCGAAAACAAATCATCTCGACTAATTTTTTTGGAAAAATACGCCGTTTCATAACGTTGCACTAAATCTAAAACTTCGTCTGAGTTTGCATCAGAATATAACGCTTCAATCGCCCGTTCGATGCTCAAACCGATAACATCTTTAGCGGCTTGATAATCGGGAATAGCGTGGCGCGTGTTATTCGCGGCATTTTGCAAACAACGTGCAATCCAATCAATCGAATCGATTAACGTGCCATCCCAATCAAAAATTATTAAATCAAAGCGGTTTTTCATGTGTCAGTAATTGTTCAAGTTGTGTAGGTAAAGGCGCGTTGATTTTCATAACTTCGCCTGTTATCGGATGGTTAAAAGTTAGCGTTTGCGCGTGTAAAAACATCCGTTTATAACCTCTTTGTTTGAATGTTAAATTTATATCGTCACGTCCATAACGCTCATCGCCAATAATCGGATGTCCCAAATGAACAGCATGGACGCGAATTTGATGTGTGCGTCCAGTTTTTGGTGCAGCTTCAACCAGCGTAGAATCTTCAAAAACGGTTAAGCGTGTGAATACAGTTTCCGCTTCTTTACCCGCCGCGTTAATCGTCACCATACGCTCACCGCCTTTCGCGACGTTTTTCAACAGAGGCGCATTAACGACTAATTTTTTCTTTTTCCATTGTCCTGCAAGTAACGCGGTGTAGGTTTTGTGAATTTGATTATCTCGAAAAATAGCGTGAAACGCGCGTAACGCACTACGTTTTTTAGCAATAATTAAACAACCAGACGTATCTTTGTCGAGGCGATGCACCAGTTCCAAAAAATGGGCTTCGGGACGTAATAAACGCAATCCTTCGATAATTCCAGAACTTACACCGCTACCGCCATGAACAGCAAAACCAGCCGGTTTGTTCACAATTAAAAAGCCGTCATCTTCATACAAAATGCTGTGTTGTAACGATTCTCTTAAATTGGTAGGGACAAAAACTTCTTCACTACGTTCAGCAATTCTGACAGGTGGAATTCGAACAATGTCTCCAGTTACTAAACGGTAATTAACTTCAACGCGCCCTTTGTTGACGCGAACTTCGCCTTTACGAACGATGCGATAAATTCGAGTTTTTGGAACACCTTTTAAGTGGGTAATTAAAAAATTATCTAAACGCTGATCGTGATTTTCGTCAGTGATTTCAACGTAGCTAACAGGGTTGGCGGGAGTTTTATTTTGTTCTGGATTCATTAAATTATTGCAGTGATAAATAAAAAATTACAGTTCGATACGCACGCCTAGCTCGATGACTTTTTCAACTGGAATTTTGAAAAAACCAATCGCGCTGCTGGCATTATTGAACAAGAAAAGAAAAATGCCGCGTCGCCACACTGGCATTTTGCTACGGCGTTTGAATGTAATATATTCCTTGCCGACAAAAAACGACACGTTGTTCATGTCAATGTCTAAACCTTTTTTGTTTACCAACGTCAATGCGTAACGCACATCCTGACTTTCCTTGAAACCAAAGTACAATTTGACCCGATAAAACTGTTTTTGACTGCCAAATTGACGGATTTTAATCTGCTGCTCTTCGTCATCGATATAAGGTTCATCAGTGGTTACAACAGTTAAAACAATGATACGTTCATGAACGACATGATTATGTTCTAAATTATGCAGCAACACTTGAGGAATGCCGTGCAGGCTTCGTGCTAAATAAATAGCGGTGCCTTTGACAGTAACTAATTCATGCGTGTTTATTTTCTCTTCTAGTTCCTCAAACAACACTTTCTTTTCGTCGATGGCTTCCGCAAGAGCCGCTCGCCCTTGAATCCAAGTTGTCATTAACAAAAATAACAATCCACCCACTACTAAAGGCAACCATCCACCAGATAAAATTTTTAAACTATTCGATGATAAAAAAATTGTATCAATTATTAAAAACAATCCTAAAAATGAATAACTGAAGATGGAATGCCAACGCCATAAAGCGTGGATAACGATGAATGACAAGAATGTGTCAATCATCATTGTTCCCGTGACGGCAATCCCGTAAGCCGACGCTAAATTCGATGACGATTTAAACGTTAAGACGAGAATAATCACGAAAAACATTAACATCCAATTGACAGTCGGTACATAAATTTGCCCAATTTCACTATCGGAAGTATGCGTAACATTCATGCGTGGACAATAACCCAATTGCATAGCTTGCTTAGTAATTGAATATGCACCTGAAATCACGGCTTGCGATGCGATCACCGTCGCGCAAGTCGATAAAACCAGCATCGGATACAATGCCCACGACGGCGCAAGTAAATAAAATGGATTTTCAATGGCTTCGGGATGTTCCAATAACAACGCACCTTGTCCAAAATAATTGCACAGCAACGCTGGAAATACGAACCCAAACCACGCATAACGAATCGGTTTTAAACCAAAATGCCCCATGTCAGCATATAACGCTTCTGCACCCGTCATTACAAGTACGACGGAACCCATAATCAAAAAGCCTTTTACGCCCAATTCGCCCAATAAATGAATCGCGTAATATGGATTTATTGCCATTAAAACTTGCGGCTGTTGCATAATCTGATTCACACCCAAAACCGCCAGTGTGAGAAACCAAAAAATCATGACCGGTGCGAAAATTTTGCCAATTTTTGCCGTGCCTCGTGCTTGAATAATGAACAGCATCACCAACACAAACAGCGTAATTGGAATGACAAAATGTTCTAGTTTTGGCGCGATAACTTGCAAACCTTCCACTGCACTCAATACTGAAATTGCAGGCGTAATCACACTGTCGCCATAAAACAACGTCGCGCCCAATATCCCCATCAAAACAATCAAATGTTTTTTGTTGGGATTATCTTTTGTTGCTAATGACGCTAACGCGGTTAATGCCATCACGCCGCCTTCACCTTTGTTATTGGCTCGCATAATGAGAATCGCGTATTTAAGCGCAACCACTAACATCAATGACCAAAAAATAAGTGATAACACACCCAAAATATGCGTCGGCTCCATTGTCAGATGTTCACGAAAAATTTCTTTAACCGCATACAATGGACTTGTACCGATGTCGCCAAAAACGACACCAATACTTCCGGTAATTAACGTGGCGTACTGTTTTTTATTAAGTTGTTTGTGCTGACTTGAAGACATAAGAAGCCGATAAAAATTAAAAATTAACCGCATTGACCCAAAAATGGGCAGCGATACTTAGAAAATAACCCAACAAAATGGCGGGCATCCAACGTAAATGAAAACCGAAACTGTAGCCTTCTTTAATTTGTCCTAACAAACCAACACCTGGTGCAGAACCAATTGCTAATAAACTACCGCCTACGCCCAAAGTCAGTGTTAATAACAACCATTGTCCATTCGAAATATCGGGGTGCATGCTCAACACCGCGAACATCAATGTGCCGTTATCTACAAACGCTGATGACAAACCAATCATGATGTTCGCTACAGAAACATTCATTTCACCAAATAAAAAGTGTGCAACCGAATCCAAATAACCAACAAATCCGACCGCCCCAATAATCATCATTGCGCCATAAAAAAATAACAACGTATCCCAATCTACGTCAGCAATACTTTTGAAAACATCGAAACTTTTTTGGGTTTCTACGTCATTTTCCTGTTCAGTTTTGGTTAAATAAAAATTAAAAAACTGCAACAATCCCAATCCCGCCATCATGCCCGCTGCGGGTGGTAATTCGAGTAAAACGTTTGATGAAACTGTAATACCGAGTGTAATAACAAACAGGAGAACGATGCGTTTGCTACCCCGTTTTAACGCAATGGATTGTTTAGAAATCGCCGGTGTTTTTTTCGGAACAGAAAAGTGCATGATTGATGCTGGCACTAAAAAGTTAATTAAACATGGAATCGTTAACGCAAAAAATTCGGTGAAGTGCAAAATTTTATGTTGCCAAACAAATAATGTCGAAATGCCGCCGAGCGGACTCATCGTGCCACCTGCATTTGCCCCAACAATAATATTCACACATGCTAAAGCAATAAATTTTGGCTGATTTTTTCCCACCGCTAACGCGACTGCACCCATTAACAAACCAACCGTTAATCCGTTCACAACAATAGAAAGTACAAACGCTAACGCGCCAGTAATCCAAAATAATTGTCGATAACTGCATTGTTTATTGAGTAAGAAAATCCGTAACCCATCAAAAATGCCACGTTCACTCATCGTATTCAAATAAGTCATGGACACTAAAATAAATAGCAGCAATTCAATATATGCTAATAAATTACTTTCAAACGCGATTGCCGCAGTTTTTGCTTGTCCGTGCATGGCGTAATAGATGCAGATTGCAAACCAAACTAATGCTGCACTTAATACCATTGGTTTAGATTTTTTCAGTTCAATCACGTCTTCTGTCATTGCTGCAATGTAGGCAATTGCCGTTAAAGCAAGTGCGAAATAACCAACAAAATGATGCGTTAAATCCAATTGTGGAGCAGCAGTTTCTTGAGCAAAACCTAACGTAGGAAAAAACGATAAGAGAACTAAAGCAAAGAAATGACGCGCATTGTCAATGCGGGGAATTTTTTTCATGTGAACTCGTGAAATGTTAAGTAACGTAAATTAGCGCGGTATTCTAACTGCAACTGCCTCGATAAACTAACTTCAAATTGAAGTAAAACCATAAGATTGTTATAGTGGCGGCGTTTTAATCGAACTTAAAAATCGCCGCCGATAAAATTAAAGGCAACATTTTGGCGATTATTAAAATAGCGACTTTGAGACGCTTTAAAGCTCACACTGAATTTCGGGTTTACCGTTCGACCCAAGACGAACGTTTTAAAATACCTGCCTGACCTTTCGCCTGACTAATCATCTTAAACGCCTATCTACCCGCACAAATTAGAGCGACACATAAGCCGCCTAGATACACACATCGCGCTCAAGTTTTTTAGTCACATGCGCCAATGCAGCGCAGGTCACAACAAGGAAAAATTACACATGAAAAGAATGCTAATCAATGCCACGCAAGCTGAAGAACTGCGCGTAGCATTAGTCGATGGTTATAAACTTTACGATTTTGATATTGAAGTTCCTTCCCAAGAACAAAAAAAATCGAACATTTACAAAGGAATTATCACTCACGTTGAAGCCAGTTTAGAAGCTGCTTTCGTCAATTATGGTGCAGAGAAACATGGCTTTTTACCGTTCAAAGAAATCGCTCCGTTATATCGTCGTCCTGTTACAGTTGTCGAAACGCAAGAAGGTAAACCTGCGCCCCGCCGTCAAGGTGTAAAAGATTTAATTCGTGTTGGGCAAGAAGTCATTGTCCAAATCGAAAAAGAAGAGCGCGGCAATAAAGGCGCAGCGTTAACAACTTACGTCAGTTTAGCGGGAACCTATTTGGTGTTGATGCCAAATAATCCCAAAGCGGGTGGGATTTCACGGCGCATCGAAGGTGAAACACGCAACGAATTGCGTGAAGCAATGGGCGCGTTAGAAATCCCTGAAAATATGGGGTTGATTGTGAGAACCGCAGGTTGCGGTAAAAATGTCGAAGAATTGCAATGGGATTTAAATTATTTGCTGCAATTGTGGGATGCCATCGACCGTTCTGCTCAACAACAAGCTGCGCCATTTTTAGTATTTCAAGAAAGTAACGTAATTATCCGCGCCTTACGTGATCATTTACGAACAAACATTGATGAAATTCTGATTGATGATCCAGAAGCCTTTGAGCTGGTCAAAAGTTTTTTAAAACAAGTTATTCCCAGTTTTTTATCCAAGGTTCGGTTGTATAAAGATCCTATTCCATTGTTTAACAAATACCACATTGAATCTCAAATCGAAATTGCCTACAACCGTGAAGTATCCTTGCCGTCAGGCGGTTCGATTGTCATCGATCATACCGAAGCCTTAACCTCTATTGACATCAATTCTGCCCGTGCAACAAAAGGCAGTGACATTGAAGAAACCGCATTAAATACCAATTTAGAAGCCACTGAAGAAATCGCTCGGCAATTGCGTTTGCGAGATTTAGGCGGTTTATTTGTCATTGATTACATCGATATGTCATCCATAAAACATCAGCGACAAGTTGAAAATCATTTACGTGAAGCGATAAAAATTGATCGGGCGCGTATTCAAACTGGACGAATTTCACGGTTTGGTTTGCTCGAAATGTCGCGTCAGCGAATGCGTCCGTCCTTAGGCGATTCTAGCCAACTCACCTGCCCTCGCTGTAAGGGTCAAGGCATGATTCGGAACGTGGAATCCGTGGCGTTGTCAGTGTTGCGAATCATTGAAGAAGATGCAATGAAAAAAGGCGTAGAGAAAATCATCGCCCATTTACCGATTGAGTGTGCCGCATTTTTATTGAACGAAAAACGCAGTGTGATTGAACGCATCGAAAATCGTTTGAAAGTGGGAATTGTTATTTTACCCAGCAAGCATTTAGAAACACCGTCTTATGAAATTGAAGTGATTCGAGAACGTGATTATCACGAAGAAAAAAGTAGCTATTCACATATTAAATCCGAGGCGATTAGTATCCCAGAGTTTGCTCAACACGTTAAGCATCAAACAAATGTTGCAAAACCGGCTGCTGTAACTGAATTTTTGCATGATTCGCCCGCGCCAATGCTCAATAAAAATGAAGCGGCAATTTTGATTAAACGTTTTTGGACTAAATTAACGAAGACCATTTCTGGTAATGACACTGAAATTATTGATGATTTCGTATCATTAGAAGACGATTCAATAGAAACCACGAATAAACCTGCGAAAATATCAAAAAACAAAAATAACCGTCGCAATAAAAATCAACGTAATCAAAAACAACGTGGGATAAAACCTGTAGTAGATGACGCAACAGCCGTTGTTCCATCAGAAAATATGGTTGTTAAAACTGAAAATGAGTCTATTGAATCTAACGTTGAAAACGTAGATGACATTGTGACGGATGCCGAAATAGTTCCCCGTAAAAATAATAACAATCGTAATAACTTGCGTCGTGGTCCAAACCGCCGTAAGCCGCGGAATCCCGATTATAAAAAACCAACGCAGATTGGAGATTCAGAAAATGCAAATGCACTCGAACGTCAGCATACTGAAGAATCATCACAAGTCGCTTTTGAAGCCCATTCAGACTTAAGCTATCCCAATTCAAATGATACCGACTCGAATTCGGACTAAAAACGATTTTTTGCACTAAAAAAATAAAGCGTATTTGTGAAAGCAAACACGCTTTATTTTTGTTTATTATCCGCGCATTAAGCCTCTATCCTAATTGAGTAGCCACTGTTTTTATGGTGTAATAACGCGGTTTTACGTCTTTACATCCTTCTATTTTTTCCCTTAAAAGTTAAACAGAAGATTCCTCTGCAACTTGCTTGGAGTTCCCTTCAACTATGCAATTTACAATAACAAAAGGTTTAGACGTCCCCATTACGGGAAGTCCTAAACAAACCATTGAAAACGGGAACGACGTTAAATCGGTCGCCGTTTTAGGGTCTGATTATGTGGGTATGAAACCTACAATGCTGGTCGCCGAAGGAGACAAGGTAAAACTTGGTCAACCTCTTTTCAGCGACAAGAAAAATGCTGGCGTTCACTTCACTTCTCCTGCCAGCGGCGTTGTTAAAGCTATCAATCGTGGCGACAAACGTGTGTTGCAATCGGTTGTCATTGAATTAAGTGGTCACGATGAAGTGACATTTGCAAAATACGATGCGGCTGATTTAGAAAATATCTCAGCACAACAAATCAAAGACAATTTAGTGGCTTCTGGTTTGTGGGCAACGCTTCGCACACGCCCTTATGGCAAAGTGCCTGCAATCGATAGTCACGCACATTCAATTTTTGTGACGGCAATCGATACGCGCCCATTAGCGGCTGATCCAGCGGTGATTATTACTGACCGCTCTGCTGATTTTGCGAACGGTTTAGAAATTATTTCTAAACTCATCGAAGGCAAAGTCTACGTTTGTAAAGCAACTGGCGCAGAAATCCCAACAGGCAATGCGCCTGTGACGATTGCTGAATTCGGTGGCGTTCATCCTGCTGGTTTGCCAAGTACACACATTCATTTTATTGATGCTGTCAATATCAATAAATTCGTGTGGCATTTGGATTATCAAGCGGTTATCGCAATCGGTGCATTATTCACCACAGGTAAATTAAACGTTGAACGTGTGGTCGCGCTTTCAGGCCCTACGGTTAAAAATCCACGTTTGGTGCGTACCCGTGTTGGTGCGAATTTGAGCGATTTAACCGCTGGTGAATTAGCTGAAGATTTAGAAAATCGCGTTGTTTCCGGTTCAGTTCTTTATGGACATCAAGCACACGGCGCATTCGATTATTTAGGTGCATACCATTTGCAAGTTTCAGCGTTGCAAGAAGGTCGTGCGCGTGAATTATTCGGCTGGATTGTCGCGGGTAAAAAGAAATACTCAGCAATGAATGTTTATACCTCAAGTGTAGACAAGAAAAACAATGGCTCGCTTCCGTTCTTAAACAAAAGTGAAGAACGTTTGTACCCGCTTACTACTGACAAAAACGGTAGTAATCGTGCCATCGTACCAGTTGGCGTTTATGAAACCTTGATGCCAATGGATATTTTGGCAACACCGTTGTTGAAATCACTCGTTATTGGTGATTCTGACCAAGCGCAATTGCTCGGTTGTTTGGAACTCGACGAAGAAGATATGTCATTATTCACATTTGCAGACCCAGGTAAGCATGATTTCGCACCTGTATTGCGTGCGAATTTAACCAAAATTGAAAAGGAGGGCTAAATGTCAGTGAGAAAGTTTTTAGACAATTTAGAACCGCATTTTGCTAAAGGCAGCAAACTTGAGCGTTATTACGGCTTGTACGAAATGGTCGATACGTTCATTTATACGCCAGCCGATGTGACACGCGGTAAAACGCACGTTCGTGACGGCAACGATTTAAAACGCACCATGACGTTCGTGGTAATTGCGACGTTCTTCTGCATCATGATGGCGATGTATAACACAGGTTATCAAGCCAACTTAGCGATGGAAGCGTTAGGTAAAACATCGATTGATAACTGGCGCGGTTTGATTATGTCGATTTTTGGTTATAACACCATGAATCCATTCTCGAATTTTGCACACGGTGCGTTGTATTTCTTACCGATTTACATCGTCACTTTAGCTGTCGGCGGTGTGTGGGAAGTTTTATTTGCAACTGTTCGTGGGCATGAAGTTAACGAAGGTTTCTTAGTTTCTTCAATGCTTTACACGTTAATCATGCCACCTGATATGCCTTTATGGCAGGTCGCATTGGGTATTTCTTTCGGTATCGTTATCGGTAAAGAAGTATTCGGTGGTACAGGTAAAAACTTTTTAAACCCAGCTTTGACAGGTCGTGCGTTTTTATATTTCGCATATCCTGCGTCAATTTCTGGCGATTCAGTTTGGGTAGCTGTTGATGGTTACACAGCAGCAACACCATTAGGTTTAGCGGCTGACGGTGGTTTAAGTGCAGTGACTGAACACTACAGCTGGTTTCAAACTTTTATGGGTTTTGAACCTGGTTGTTTGGGTGAAACGTCTGTTTTTGCCATCCTAATTGGTGCGGCATTCTTACTTTATACCCGCGTTGCATCTTACCGCGTTATGGGTGGTGTATTTGCTGGCATGGTTGCAACCTCGTTGTTATTCAATGTTATCGGTAGCGACACCAACCACATGTTCGCATTACCTTGGTACTGGCA
>JAQTOX010000176.1 GCA_028713055.1 Methylococcales bacterium
TATTTTGATTTAATCATGAGCCAAGAATCGCGCAATACGTTTTTGATTCGTTCAAAAGTGGTTGGCTATATTCGCAACTTTTTAACCGAACGCGCGTTTTTAGAAGTCGAAACACCCATGATGCAAGTCATTCCAGGTGGTGCGACTGCTCGCCCTTTTACCACGCATCACAACGCACTCGACATGGATATGTTTTTGCGGATTGCGCCCGAATTGTATTTGAAGCGTTTGGTCGTCGGTGGATTTGAACGGGTGTTTGAAATTAACCGTAATTTCAGAAACGAAGGGCTATCAACGCGCCACAATCCTGAATTCACGATGCTTGAGTTTTATCAAGCTTATGCCGAATATCATGAACTCATGGATTTGACCGAAGAAATGTTGCGCGGTATTGCCCAAGAAGTTTTAGGGCAAACCGTGATTACTTATCAAGGCGAAGAATACGATTTCGGCAAACCATTCACACGCATGACGGTGTTTGATTCGATTTTGCATTTCAATCCTGATTTGACCGCTGAAAATATTTCGACTCGTGAAGCGGCTTTAAAAGTCGCTGAAAACCTAAAAATTCCTGTGAAAGACGGTTACGGTTTGGGCAAAATTCAAATCGAAATTTTTGAAAAAACTGTTGAAAGTCGTTTGATGAATCCAACGTTTATTACGGCATATCCTGTGGAAGTTTCACCTCTTGCACGTCGAAGCGATAACGACCCACACGTTACGGACAGATTTGAATTTTTTGTTGGCGGTCGTGAAATTGCCAATGGTTTCACCGAGTTAAACGATGCAGAAGACCAAGCGGCACGTTTCCAACAACAAGTGAATGAAAAAGAAGCGGGCGACGATGAAGCCATGCACTTTGACGCAGATTACATTGTCGCACTTGAACATGGAATGCCACCGACAGCAGGTGAAGGTATTGGTATTGACCGTTTGGTAATGCTGTTTACCGATTCACCGTCAATTCGAGACGTGCTGTTATTTCCACACATGAGACCCAAATAAAGGCAAAGTGCAACGGGTTAAATAACCAGATTACCGGCAACATTGACGACAACGGCTAAAATTATGAACAAAACAATTACTGCCACGATAGTTGCACTCCTCGGTATTTCACCCGTTGCACACGCAAAAATACTTTCACCGTCGCTGATTACGCCGCAAAACAATGAAGTTGTGGGACTCAAACAACCGCTTACGTTTAGTTGGAGTGCAAAAAATCCCACAACCATTAAGCAATATCACCTCATTATTTCTAGCAATGATCGATTTATGGATTATGACGTGGGGAAAGGTAAATGTGTGAAAGCCAGCACATCTTGCGTGGATTTTATTACCCAATCCACCAGTTATCCGATGGCAAAAACACACTCTTTTTTGCAAAAAGAAGGTTCTTATTTCTGGCAAGTGGTCGCCACAGGCAAAACCGGTGATAGAAGTTTGATTTTTCAAGGGTCTGAAAACACCAGCACTGGCACCGCAAATACTCGAAAACAAGTCAATATCAATCAATTTTCAGTGGCTCAAAAGTTTGTAGACATCGACAGCGTTGACGTTGCTCCCCGCGAAGCGGCGAACGGTAGCTCGTTCGACTTTAGCGTTCTGTTAACGGACGAATTGCCCGATGGTCAGAGTATTCAAATTGATTACGGCGATGGTTGGAAAATCATGACTGGCACCGGACTAAATTACAGTTATCAACACGCTTTCACTGTGCCAGTCAGCATCAAAGATACGCCTGTTAATTTTACCGTCGCTGTATTTGACGACAACGGTGAACAACAAAGACGGCTCGATGACTACATAACCATTCTTGCTAATAACGTCGCCCCAACACTTTCCTTTGTGAGCGGTGCCGATTCCGTCGTTAAAAATAAAGCCTACACGCTTAAACTCAAAGCCAATGATGATGACGGTAATTTAGCGCGTATCGAAGTAAATTGGGGCGATGGTTCTTCCAATGATTCTAAAACCGCTACGAATAACACGACGCTCACGTTTTCACACACTTATAAATTCGCTGGCATTCAAAATTTGATTGCCACCGCCTTTGATGACACAGAAAACACCAGCGACGAGTTTACTAAATCTATTACCGTTACCGATTCAACGGTGTCAGTTCCTAGCGTTTCAAGTTTTAACGCTTCACCACAATCCGTGACACAAGGCGATCCAATCACTTTTTCAGCGACTTTAAGCACAAATTTGCCAACGGGTTACACCGTGAAAATTAACTACGGCAACGGTTTTGTGAAAATGAACGGTTCAGGCACAAGTTTTAATTTAACCGCTGCGCCAGCAAGTTCAGCCGCGTATAAAATCGGAATTTATGACAGCAACAACACGCTCAAAGGTGTTCAATCAACAGGCAATTTTCAAGTGACTGCCGCACCACCTGTTAATTCACCACCCGTTGTCAATTTTTACATCAATAGTATATTTGACAAGTGGGACGAATATATCAGAGGGGCTGTTGTTGTCGGTCAAACTTATTCCGTTAGTGCAAAAGGAAGCGACGTAGATGGTAATTTATACAGCGTCAGCGTTGATTGGGGCGACGGTACCAACAACACGCAAAATGCCGTCAACAATCAGGTGCTGAACTTCACGCACATTTACACTCAAGCAGGTTCTTATTCTGTGAATTTGGTTGCGATGGATTCCGACGGCGTGAAAGATACGGGGGGAGTTTCTAAAACCGTCACGGTTTCAAAACCAACTACGGGCTACACAAAAATTGCTAATAACGGGTCGACACTTTCAGACTCTGCCAAACTCGGCACAGCTCCCACCGATTGGGCTTGTACAAAAGACAACAAAACGGGCTTGATTTGGGAAGTGAAAACTAATGGCGGTTTGCGGGATATGACAAGAACTTATACGAATTACACCGCTGATTATCCAAAATGCGGTGAGGATTGTTATTACAATGGTGAAAGTAAACACCCTGGACAGTATGGGAATGAAGGAAACACGGATATTTTTGTAGCTACTGTCAATCAACAAACCTTGTGTGGAGCAAATGATTGGCGCGTGCCTACAGTTGACGAGTCAAAGGGGATTATTAAATCTGATACGTCTAATTCTGCAATTGATTCCTTCTATTTTCCAAACACTCAATCAGGGTGGTTTTGGACATCTTCACTTTCTGATATTGAAACGGCTCTCTTAGCGGCTGGTAACAACACGATGGCTCGTGGTGCTGTTCAATCCAGAAAACCAGGAGGAATGCAAACTGTAAGTTTTATCTCTGGACAAATACAAGACGGTGTTGATTATTTGTTACATGGAGCTGCTGCTTTGCATGATGGATTAACAACGTTCAAAGGGAGTAAAAACTATATTCGACTGGTGCGTGTTATTACAGTTCCTGACACTGGCTACACAAAAATTGCCAACAACGGTTCTCTTCTTTCTGACGATGCAAAACTCGGCACTGCACCAACCGATTGGGCGTGTACAAAAGACAATAAAACTGGCTTGATTTGGGAAGTGAAAACTACCGACGGTGGGTTACGTGATAAAGATTGGTATTACAGTTGGTACGAACCCGATGCTAGTAAAAACGATGGTTTTGCGGGTTATCAAAA
>JAQTOX010000063.1 GCA_028713055.1 Methylococcales bacterium
CGGCTGTTCTTTTTCGCCTTTTTGAATCAGACTATCGCGCAGTTTTTCATGCAAGTGCATGGCATTTTCAAGATGCCCCGCGCGATAATCTTTCACATCACGACAATCCAAAATCATAGGCTTTTTTTCAGCGATAAATTGCGCCGCATCACTGATAGCAAGATTTTTGAATGTTGCCATTGTTATACTGGCCCGCTGTGTAATTCTTTTTTCACGAAAATGGTTTTGGTCAAGGCTTCTTCAAAGGCAATCGTTTCACCTTTGAATTTAAAACTTTTCGCCGCTTCATACGCTGTGACAACTTTATCTTCGGCTGATTGACCTTTCAAATCGGCTTTTTCAATGTAGAGGAATTCAAGCGTTTCATTCCAAACCATGCCGTCACGATATGGCACAAATTTGAATGTGAAACCGTCTAATTCAATCTGCATATTGTCTTTAATGTTTTCGACATACATTAAAAGTACGGTTTCAGGTGTTAAAGCCGCTTTGTATTTTGAAATGAACTCAGGCACTTGTGCGAGTTCGTGGAACATTCCGTTCACAAACACGAATTTTTCGTCAGTCGCTAAAACCGCTGCTTGGTTTAACAATAATTTCGGCGGCATGTGAACGCCGTCGTTTAATTCGCCTTGAATTAAAATTAAATCACCACGAAATGCGGTGTATTTTTTATCGCTGGTTTTGCCCAACACGGACGTGATGAATAAAAGACCTTCTTTATCATAATTTGCGAGTAACATTTTGATTCTCCTGATTAAAAAACTTTGTGTTTAAACATCGACACGGCGACGTTGTACTTGTTGTGGGTCGGCGGTGATTTTGCGGTAAATTTCGATACGGTCGCCTTCTCGAATTGGTGCGTCCAACTTCGCTAATTTGCCGTAAACACCAACCTTTTGGGTGGTTAAATCGATTTGTGGGTATTGTTTTAAAACCCCTGATAATTCGATGGCTTCTTGAATCGTGCTTTCGTCAGGCACTTCTAAACGAACCCATAATTGCCGTTCTGCTTCGGCATAGCACACGCCGATATTCATGCTTTTTTCTCCGCTTTTTGGTCAAACAACCGTTTCATTGCCACTAAAAAACCCAGCATAATGAAACCACCTGGCGGCAACGCCGTTAATAAAAAACCTTTGTAGTCATCAATCACGGTCAGTTCCATAAAGCGAAAACTCTCGCCGAGCAAAACAGACGCATTGGCAAACAATGTTCCTGTTGAGCTGATTTCACGCATCGCGCCTAAAATCACCATCACGAGCGTAAAACCTACGCCCATCATGAAACCATCCCAAAGCGATGGCAGCGGTTCTTGTTTTGAGGCAAAGGATTCGACGCGCCCTAAAATCGCGCAGTTCGTCACAATCAACGGAATAAACAGACCTAATACCTTGTGCAATTCGTGCATCCACGCATTGAGGCAAATATCAACCAGCGTCACAAGTGCGGCAATGAGTAAAACGAAAATGGGGATGCGGATTTCAGACGGAATTAAATGGCGATTGAGTGAGACGATGCCATTCGATGCGACCATGACGGCAATCGTCGCCAAGCCCATTCCTAAACCATTCGTCGCTGTTCCCGTCACGGCAAGCAATGGACATAACGCTAAATTCTGGGTCAAAACGACGTTGTTATCCCACAAACCATCACGGGCAATTCTTTTATATTCGGGTGAAAAAAGTATCGACAGATTCATGATTTTTCTCCTGTAGCGAGCAACGCGGCTTGATTTGCTTTGTAGAATTCCAATCCGCGTCGAATCGCTAAAACCACTTTTCGAGGTGTAATCGTCGCGCCACTGAATTGGTCAAAAATACCGTTGTCTTTTTTAACTGCCCATTGTTCAAAGCTGACGTTGTCGAGCGATTTACCGTTGAAACTTAAAATCCATTTCGATTTGCTGATTTCGATTTTGTCGCCAAGCCCTGGGGTTTCGGTGTGTGAAATGACGCGCACGCCTAAAATTTCACCATTTTTATCAATGCCCATCACCAAACTAATCGCACCCGCGTAACCGTCTGGCGCAACGAATTTGAAACATACGCCATTTACTTCACCTGCTTTTTTGGCGAGATAAACAATCGTCTCATTCGCGCCTAAATTTGCATCCGCAGATGGCAACGTGACGGTATCGAATAACAAATCGTTGTCGTGCATTTCGGCGGGGATAACTTCTTCGAGTTTGGCTTTTAAATCTTCTTCGAGGCGCAATTGAATTACGTCGCGCGTCACTAAATCCGCCATTCCTAACAACAGCGCGGCAACCAATGCAAAACCTGCTAACACGCCTGTTTGATAATGTAATTGCGGACGTAACTGTTCTAAATTTTCAGGTTCGAGCCACACTTTTACTTTGGCTAATGCCTTGTCGAATTGGGTTTTTATCGTTTCCAAGTTCATGACTTAACCTCCTTCAATCGGTTTACCGTCACGAGTTCGTCCGTAAATGCGTGGACGAACGTAATGGTCAATCAATGGCGTGACAGAATTCATCAGCAATACCGCAAAGCCTGTGCCTTCGGGATAACCGCCCCATGAACGAATCACAAAAATCAACACGCCACAGCCTGTTCCAAAAATTAACTGTCCAAGCGGTGTGTTGGGTGAGGTGACGTAATCGGTGGCGATAAAAAATGCGACAAGCATTACTGCACCCGAATTCAAATGCACCCACGCACTTAAATAGTGTGTGCTATCGATGAGATTGAAGAGTGTCGAAAGGAACGTAATCGACGCGAGCAACGACACGGGAATAAACCATTGAATGATGCCTTGACGCATTAACCAAAGTCCGCCGAGTAAAATTAGCACTGTTGATGTTTCGCCTAAACTACCGCGTTCCCAACCAATGAAGGCTAGAAAACCTGAATAATCATTCAGTAAATCAGGCAAAAGTTGCGCTTGCGAAAAACCTGTTTTCACAAAACCTAACGTGGTTGCGCCTGTAATTGCGTCGCTGATTTCTGCACCTGAAAAAGTGATTTTGAAACTTTCTAAAATATCCAGCCCTGTGAAAAACGGCGACACATTTACCCATGTTGTCATTTCAATCGGGAATGAAATCAAGAGCGCGACTCGCGCGAGCATGGCAGGATTAAATAAATTCTGTCCTAAACCACCGTAAACGTGTTTGCCGAGAATAATCGCAAGTCCCGAACCGACAACGCCAATCCACCACGGCGCATAAGGCGGCAAAGTCATCGCAACTAATAAACCTGTCACAATCGCCGAACCGTCGCGCAAATACGATTCCACCGCGCCGCCTTTGAGTTTTAAACAAACGGCTTCAAAAAATAAGGCGGATAAAACCGTGACCATCGTTAAAAATAACGCCGACCAGCCAAAAAGAAATATCCCAAATCCTAACGCTGGCAACAGCGCGAAAATCACTTTTTTCATAATGTCATCAACGCGCCGCGCTGAACTGACATGCGGGGAACTAATAGGTTTGATGTTCATGCGTTTTCCTCCTGCGCTTTGGCTTCGGCGGCTTGACGTGCCGCACGCGCTTCCATCACGCGCCGCGCGTCTTCTTCAGCTTCAGCTTTGATGCGTTCCATGCGCTGGGTTCGATTTTCGGCGAGGCGTTTGGTTTGTTCGGCTTTGTGTTCGCGTTGTTGACGACTGAATAATTCGCCTGAGGCAAATTTGAAATAATGCACCAGCGGGATATTCGACGGGCAAACATAAGAGCAACTGCCGCAACTGATGCAATCTTTCAAACCTAAATCCACAGCAGCATCGAGTTTGTTGGCTTTGATGCGGCTTGCCATTTCGAGCGGTAACAATCCAACGGGACAAGCCGTCACACAACTCGAACAGCGAATGCACGGTTTAACTTCGGGTTCAAAAATATCTTCATGTGACAACGCTAAAATACCACTACTTGCTTTCACCACGGGAACATCGGCGTGCGGCAACACTTCGCCCATCATTGGACCACCCATAATTAAACGGGCAAGTTTTTCGTTTTCAACGCCGCAAAATGCTAAAACTTCCGACATTAACGTGCCGATAGGAACTTCAACATTTTGAGGTTTAGAAACCGCGCCACCTGAAACTGTAACCACTCGACTAATTAACGGTTTCGATAAACAAACCGCTTGATACACCGCATAAGTCGTGGCGACGTTGTGAATCACAACGCCAATATCAGTTGCTCTGCCGTCAGCAGGAATTTCGTTGCCTGTTAAATAACGCAACATTTGTCTATCCCAGCCCATCGGATAACGAGTGGGAACTTGCACCACGCTGATTTGTTGGAATTCTGTGCTTGCAGCTTGCATCGCTTTAAACGCCTTGGGTTTATTGTCCTCAATTCCAACAATGGCTTTCGGTGCGTTCATCCCGCGCAACATCAAACGAATGCCACCGACAATTTCAACCGCGCGTTCTTGCATCAACAAATCGTCGCAAGTTAAATACGGTTCGCATTCGCCCGCGTTAATTAGCAAGGTGTGGATTTGATTTTTGCGACCTAAATTTAATTTCACCGCTGACGGAAACACTGCGCCGCCTAAACCCACAACACCTGCGCCGCCCACTCTTAAACAAATTTCTTCGGGGTCGAGTTCAAACGGTTTTTCAGGAATTGCGTATTTAAACCATTTTTCCTCACCGTCGGTTTCAATCACGATAGTGCGAATCGGCAAAGCAGACGGATGCGGTGCAGGAAAATCTTGCACATCGAGAATCACGCCCGAACTGGGCGCATGAACTGGCGCAGAAATTGTGCCTTGACTGTAGGCGAGCAATTGCCCTTTTAAAACGTGTTCGCCCACTTTCACAATCGGTTCAGCAGGTTTGCCGACGTGTTGTTGCACGGGAATATAAAGTTTTTTCGGCAACGGTAAATTCGTTGCAATCGGTTTATCGCAGGTTTCGGCTTTGTGTTCTTCGGCATGAATACCGCCGCGAAACTTTGGATTCTCAAGAAAGGCAAACATTGTCATTCCTCCTAAGCCGCCGCAAGTTGAGGTTTATGCCAACGCCAATCACGCAAGGTCACGTCAATCGGGTGCATTTGCAAACATTCGGTTGGACAAACCGCCACGCATTTTTTGCAACCAATACACGCATCAGCAACCACCGCATGAATTTGTTTGGGCGCACCGACAATCGCATCGGTCGGGCAAACTTTGAAACAACGTGTGCAACCCGTGCAAGTATCTTCGCTTACTCGCGCCACCATCGGTTCAGCATCTTCGGTTTGACTTAAATCAACATCTACACCGAGTAATTTGGCGAGTTGTTCAACTAACGCACTGCCACCTGGTGGACAAAGTGTCACAGGTGCTGCGCCAGAAACGACGGCTTCAGCGGCAGGTCGACAACCAGGAAAACCACATTGTCCACATTGAGAACCAGGCATTAAGGCTTCAACACGTTCAATGAGTGGGTCGGATTCAACTTTGAGATATTTCGCGGCAATCCCTAAGCTCAAGCCTAAGGCTAATCCTAATAACGTTAAGATGATAATCGCAGAAAAAACGTACATGACCGCGCCTCTTAGGATTCGTAAGGGTTCATTTGATTGGAAGTCCTGCAAAGCCCATAAAGGCAAGTGACAGAATACCCGCAGTAATAAAGGCTATCGGTGTTCCCGTAAAAAGAGCGGGGACTGACATTAACGCCAAGCGTTCACGCAACCCCGCGAAGAGTACCATCACCAACGTAAAACCTAATGCTGCACCAAAACCAAATAATAAACTTTGAATGAAATTGTATTGTTCTTGAATGTTTAATAATGCTACACCCAACACCGCGCAATTTGTGGTAATCAACGGCAAGAAAATCCCTAACACTTGATATAAAACGGGGCTGGTTTTGTGTATCACCATTTCGGTAAATTGCACTACCGCCGCAATCACCAAAATAAAACCAAGCACTCGCAAAAAACCAATATCGAACGGAATCAATAGTCGATGTTCAAGCACCCAACTTGCCGCCGACGCTAAGGTCAAAACGAAAGTGGTCGCCATGCCCATGCCGAGTGCCGTGTCGAGTTTGTTCGATACGCCCATAAATGGACATAATCCAAGAAACTTAACTAAGACGACGTTGTTGACTAATGCCGTACCTAAAATGAGTAAGAGATATTCGCTCATGACTTTCACACGCAGTTTGTTTAGTTCTACTTTTGCACCAACTGTGCCAATAAAATCGATGGTGTGAAAGTGGCTAATTTAGTGCTTTTATAGCAAAAACGGTGTGATTTTCTCTGTGTGAGACAAGACAATTGTAGGAAACCCTACAAAATAATTTACATCTCAATTACATCTGGTGTACAAATTCTGCTTGCCTGATGCAGACAACGCTCGAACTCGAATAGTTTGGCGTTTTACTTGCATTACTTAATTAAACAAACTTAGCCGCATACGAGTATTAACTATGTCTAAAATCAGTCCCGAATACTTAGAAGATGAAATTTCCACCAAAGTTATTAACGTTATTGCGCCTGAATTCAAACATCGGAAAAACTCGAAAGTCCTGCCGCTGTCATTATTTGTAAAAGCGGTTGAGCAAACTCCTATTGCCATTTCGATTACGGATAAAAAAGCTAACATCTTATATATCAACGAGGCTTTTGTTCGTGTAACAGGTTATTCAGAAACCGAAATTCTGGGCAAAAACGAATCTAAATTATCGTATAAATCAACACCCCAAGAAGTTTATAACGAGCTATGGCGGACAATTTCAGGCAAACAAATTTGGCGCGGACATTTGGTTAATCGCACAAAACAAGGTGAACGTTATCTTGCCGAAGTCAGTATTGCGCCAATGCTAGATAAACAAGGCGAAATTAGTCATTTCATTGGGATGCACCGCGATGTGACGCACACGCATCAGGCAGAACAACAATTAAATAATCAGAAACAATTGATTGAATCGGTGATTAACGCTTCGCCTGTAGCAATGGTGGTTTTGGATAGTACCTATCAAATTATTCTCGACAATCAAATGTATAAAACATTGATTAGTGAACTTAGTCACAACGAAGCGGCATTGTTTTTTATTCACGCACTACAACAAGAATTTGGTGATTTGTGGGCAGATTCGACGTTGCACACACACGGGTTTAGTAATCATGAAATTCGAGTTGAAGGCGTGGGACAACGCGGAACACGCTGGTTTTCATGTTCAGGAAATTGGTTTAGCGAAGATGATACGTGTGCGGATAATTTTTTTTTCAGGCAATCGAAAAATTATTTATTGCTAACGATTAACGATGTGACTTGGCAACGTCAGCAACAAGAAAAATTGCAGTTACAAACATTGCAAAACATGATGGCAGAAGAGGAGCATATTCGCAGTATTCGTGAAACGTTGCTTGGCGCGATGCACCAGATGCGTTTACCGCTTAATCAAGTTCATGCCGCCGTGCAAATTATGACGCAACGTAACGATAGCCAAAATTTGCACCTCAAAGTTTTGCTAACGCAAGTACAACAAATGGGCGAAGAGGCTTTAAATACGTTACAACGTTGCGTACCGGAAATTCCTGAATCGGCTGTGATGCCAGTGAATCTTAATCAGTTGTTACATCAAGTCATTCGTTTGTTCAGCAATAAGTTTTTAGCCAATGGAATCGTGGTGGATTGGTTGCCAAATTCGACATTGCCATCAATTTTGGGTTCGGATAATAAATTGCGAATGTTGTTTAAACAGCTTATCGATAATGCAGTAGATGCCATGAATCGCGCCAGCAGTAGAGAACGTGTGATTAAAATCGGTACGTCGGTAGATAACGATTGGGTTTGTGTGACCATTGCGGACACGGGTTCTGGTATTCCCACGAATCAACGTAGTAAAGTATTTGAGCCATTTTTTACTACACAAGTTCAAGGCAGTTTTCAAGCAGGAATGGGGCTGGTAATGGCGCGTGAAATTGTGAATCAACATGATGGAATGATTGAAATTGATCCTGATTATACAAATGGCTGTTGTTTTAATTTACGTTTTCCTATTTGCCCGAAAAATACGAGGTAATGCCCCATGAATGAACGATTTTTACTGGTAGAATCAGAGCTGGATACACTGTATTTAGTCAGTCAATTATTGAACAGTACGCATAATCTTCGTGAAAAACTCAGAGGAATTTTAGAAATCCTACACAAACGCTCAAATTTGCATTTCGGCATGATTACCCTGCGTGATGATGAGGGCATGAGTATTTGTGAAGTGTATGGCGAAGATATTGATCGTTCGGTACGTTATCAAGCGGGTGAAGGTTTAGTGGGTGCAATACTTGATGCAGGTTGCACGATTGTGGTCGAAAAGATTGCCGATGAACCGCGTTTTTTAAGCCGGTTGGGCGTTTATAATCCTGATTTGCCGTTTATCGGTTCACCACTTTTGGCAGAACAAGGCGAAATCGTGGGTGTGCTTGCCGCGCAACCAACGACATCATCTTTTTTAGGTGAACGCGCTCGTTTTATGGAAATGGTGGCGAATCTCATCGCACACAGCGTTAACATGTTGCAAATCATGGAACGCAAACAACATGAATTAACAAACGAACGTGATTATTTAAAACAAACGCTGGTTAAAAATTATAAATTTGAAAACATCATCGGACATTCTGAACCGATGCTCAAAGTGTTCGATATTATTCGCCAAGTCGCAAAATGGCATACAACCGTTTTAATTCGTGGTGAATCGGGAACAGGTAAAGAAGTCGTCGCCAGCGCAATTCATTTCAATTCGGCGTGTGCGAATGGCGCGTTTTTGAAACTCAATTGTGCCGCGTTACCCGATACGTTGCTCGAATCGGAATTGTTTGGACATGAAAAAGGTGCGTTTAGTGGCGCGATTGGACAACGCAAAGGACGTTTTGAATTAGCAGACAACGGCACATTATTTTTGGATGAAATCGGTGAAATTTCCGCCTCGTTTCAAGCGAAATTATTGCGTGTCCTGCAAGAAGGCGAATTCGAGCGGGTTGGTGGTGATAGAACCTTAAAAGTGAATATCCGCATTATCGCCGCAACGAATCGTAATTTAGAGCAAGATGTTGCTGACGGTGTGTTTCGTGAAGACTTGTATTATCGGTTGAACGTGATGCCAATTTACATTCCGCCGTTGCGCGATAGAATCGAGGATATTCCTGAATTAGCAACGGCGTTACTTAATCGAATTTCTAAACGTCAAGGCAGTCGCTTTTTAGAAATTAAAGAAAGTGCGTTGCGGATTTTGATGAAACATCATTGGCCTGGCAATGTGCGGGAATTGGAAAACCGTTTAGAACGTGCAGCGATTATGAGTACCGATGGGATTATTGACCGTGATGTGATTGTCAGTACCGGTTTGGAAAGCGAAGTTAGTGTGAATTATCGCCCAATGACTGCCACGAAACATGCAGATTTGCACGACGAAAATTTGGATGAACGAGAACGGGTGATTGCGGCATTAGAACAAAGTGGTTGGGTGCAAGCGAAAGCCGCTCGATTATTAGATATGACTCCACGTCAGATTGCCTATCGGATTCAAACGTTGAATATCAGTGTGAAGCAGATTTAGTTTTTTTTATTTGGAACGAAAAAAGCCCCGATTTTGCAGTGATGCAAGTCGGGACTTTTTCATTTCATCCATTAAAATTTTTCATTAGATTTAATTGTTTATCTAAGTATTCCGTTGACTCGCCAATACTTTTATTAAAATCAATCTCCTTTTGAACCATATCAACATAATTTATTTTCGTATTTAGCATTGCAGACATTTGTTTCTGTCTTTCTTCTCCTGTTGCTGATAATCCCACCGGTAGTGTAAGAGGTGGGAGTTCAGTAAAACGACCAGATTTGTACAATTCATTAAATTCATTTGGTGTCATATTTGTGAAATCTACAGGTGTTTTTAAAGTTGTAGAGTCAGATTTAGTGGCAGTAGTGGGTGTTATGTTTTCCGCAGATTGTGGCGTAGCAGATATTTGTTTTGTTTGTGTGGCAAGGACTGAATTAAAATCGCTTGTTACCTGTTTTTTTGAAGAACTAGGTGGTACGGCTGATGTTGTCATTATTTTGTTCGTTACACTATTTAACATGAAAATCTCCGTTTGAACTATTGTGGTTATCACAGGACGGTTTATCGGCTGAAAATGAAATTTTACAATATGACAAATTGTCGCATAAACAAAAAAGCCCCAATTTTGCAGTGATGCAAGTCGGGATTTTTGTTAGTGGAATTTTTAAGCCGCTAAAATACGTTCTTGAAATGCTAAAACATCTCCAACATCTTGCGTCATTTCTGGGTGCATGGCTTTTGCCATTTTATTGTAAGTATCTCGAAACTCAGGATTTTGTTTGATTTGTTTTTTAGCATGAGTAACTTCGTATCTGAGTACGTCTAAATTCGTCACTTTTTGACTATCGCTGTAGTGGATAACTGTTAAATCAGCCCGTTTTTCTAGTTGGCTAATCGATTCATCAGTAGACAAACTGCCCTCTCTGCCATCCCACATTGCATTTGTTATATTTTGTGGATCTGTGCCACTTATGTTGTCTGCATAAAATTTAGCAATGACATTACCTTCCTTATCTTGCACGATCGCTTTAACAGCAGCGTTATCAAATAACAAGGATTCTTTTTGTCCTTCTGGTGTTTGATAATAGGCTTCAAGTCTGTCTCTTACAGCGTAATATTCAGGTGAACACAATGAACGAAGCTTAGGAATATACCCATTTTCTGTCCATTCCATATCTTTTGTATGACCATGAGCAATTTCATATTTCATTTGGGCTAATACTCGGTCTTTGTATTCTTTTGGAGCATCATCAGAAACGCCTGTACTTGCGATTTTTGAACGATTTGTGACGGCTGGTGTGGAGCTACCTACTTGCTGGTTCAGTATATTCTCAAAGCTGGATGGATTATTTGAACTACTTTTGGTAACCACTTTGTGAGCAAAAAAGTGAGGATTGCCAGTTCTGTTGATTGCTAAATTTGACATAAAAGTTCCCATTGAATGTTGAATTAAATTGCTGCCGTTGTGACAAAAGAAGTTTATCGGCGGCAAGTCAACATCCACAATGTGACAAATCGACGCGCGGCAATTTGTCACATACAAAAAAGCCCCAATTTGCATTTACACAAATCGGAGCTTTTTCATTGAAAGTTAATAATTTATTTCGTTTTCACAAAATCCAAAAAGTCCTGACAATCGGCTTCAATCAATTCAAAACCCATTTTCGCTGAATAACGAATTTCTTTTGGCGTTGGATTTTTACGCAAAAACCAGCCTTTCGATTCATTGGCGGAATACACAATATCACTCATCACCATCCGTTCAGAATCGCGGCACAGCGGCAATCCAATCAACAGATATTTTTTGCCTTTTCGATAGTCTTTCAAAAAATCAGGAATCGCAAATCCACCCATCAATTCGGTAATGTAATCGACGTAATCGGCATCCGAAGCAATGTAATTCGATTCAGGAATCGGTGTTCCCATTGGTTTAAACAAAATCGGCAAACTGGTATCAACGGCAGTTTGTTCAATTTCAGCGTACTTTTCACCATCGTACTGAAAAATTTTAAAACGAAACGGACTGGCTGAAATACGCGCTAGTCCAACAATTAACGTATGTTTTTTGTTTGCATAGCTTTCTTGTAATTGCGTATCGCGGTTGATGTCGATGACATAATTGGGTTGAAAACTCGCCAACCAATCGTGCATCGCTGTACGTGTCCACTTCGCGTCTTTATACGTTTTATCCAAAAATTGCGTTAAAAAATTGCGACCTCGTTTTAATTCTTGATTCATGGCGGCGCGTGGAAATTCATACATTAACTTTTGAGCCATTGGTTTTCCACCATTCATAGCGAGAATTAAACTATCGCTATCCGCAGGCATTGGCAAACCATTCAATTTACTTTTAGCATCGAACAACACGCCTGAACCAAAATAAGGCACAACTTCATTATTATGAAGCCCCGTAAGAATCTCTGAAAAAACTGCGCTAAACATAAGTAACTCCTTTGTAGATTATCAAAATAGGTAATGACTTGGCGGGTGCAATAATCAATCCAGCTTGTTTGAAAATCGACAAAACCATAAAAATCAAGCGTTACACGCTGATTAGTCGCCTAAAAAATTGTTTGATTCCGCACAACGTCCTTTCATTTGCGACACAATTGTTTGTTCTGTTGCTTACCTAACATTTCCTCACAAAATGTGCGGAATGCTACCAACTTTTACCCTGAAATAATTTTTATTATTGTTTTAAATCAATATGTTATTCGCATATTTTTCATTGGCACAGCCGTTGCTATATCCCAAGTGTATTAACGAGTTTTAATTTTTCACAACAACCCCTAAAAGTTTATTTGAGGAGAAGATCATGGCGAAATTACGTCAATGTGCTATTTACGGTAAAGGTGGTATCGGTAAATCAACAACAACCCAAAACTTGGTTGCCGCATTAGCTGAACAAGGTCACAAAGTAATGATTGTTGGTTGCGATCCAAAAGCGGATTCAACACGTTTAATTCTTCATGCGAAAGCGCAAAACTCTATTATGCAAATGGCATCAGATGCTGGTAGCGTTGAAGATTTAGAATTAGAAGATGTGTTGAAAGTTGGTTACAAAGACATCAAATGCGTTGAATCAGGTGGTCCAGAGCCTGGTGTAGGTTGTGCGGGTCGTGGTGTTATCACTGCGATTAACTTCTTAGAAGAAGAGGGCGCGTATACCGACGATTTAAACTTCGTTTTCTACGATGTACTTGGTGACGTGGTATGTGGTGGTTTTGCGATGCCAATTCGTGAAAACAAAGCGCAAGAAATTTACATCGTTTGTTCAGGCGAAATGATGGCGATGTACGCGGCAAACAACATTGCTAAAGGTATCGTGAAATACGCAAACTCAGGCAGCGTTCGTTTAGCTGGTTTGATTTGTAATTCACGTCAATGCGCTCGTGAAGATGAATTGATTATGGAATTGGCGGCGCGTTTAGGCACAACCATGATTCACTTCGTACCACGCGACAACGTTGTTCAACGCGCTGAAATTCGTCGTATGACTGTTATCGAATATGAACCAACCGCAAAACAAGCTGATGAATACCGTGCGTTAGCGAGAAAAATCTACGAAAACAAAAACTTCATCATTCCAACACCTATCACTATGGACGAGTTGGAAGACTTGTTGATGGAATTCGGCGTAATGGAAGAAGTTGACGAAAGCATCGTTGGTAAAACAGCGGCAGCGGAAGCAACTGCATAATAAAAAAACGTGGGTTGAGTTTGCGAGTGCTAGCTCAACCCATTTACATCGTTTTCTCAATTAGGTTTGTCTGGGGATTACCAGCGACCATCGGAGGATAACATCATGGCAGCCATGACAAGAGAAGAAACTGAAGCCCTTATCCAAGAAGTGCTTGAAGTCTACCCAGAAAAAGCTCAAAAAGACCGTGCTAAACATTTAGCCGTAAACGATACCAGCCTTGAAAAAGCTAACAAATGTATTACGTCAAACCGTAAATCTTTACCAGGTGTTATGACCATTCGTGGTTGTGCTTACGCGGGTTCAAAAGGTGTGGTTTGGGGACCTATCAAAGACATGATTCATATCTCACATGGTCCAGTGGGTTGTGGTCAGTATTCACGCGCTGGTCGTCGTAACTATTACGTCGGTACAACAGGCGTAAATACGTTCGGCACGATGAACTTCACGTCTGATTTCAAAGAAAACGACATCGTTTTCGGTGGCGATAAAAAACTCGCCAAAATCATGTTGGAAATCGAACAATTATTCCCTTTAAATAAAGGCATTTCAGTTCAATCAGAATGTCCAATTGGTTTAATCGGTGACGACATTGAAGCTGTTTCTAAAAAAGCAGCAAAAGAAACAGGCAAACCAGTTGTACCAGTGCGTTGCGAAGGTTTCCGTGGGGTTTCGCAATCATTAGGACATCACATCGCAAACGACGCGATTCGTGATTGGGTTTTAGAAAATCGTGATGGTGACAATAGTTTTGAAACTACGCCTTACGACGTAGCGGTGATTGGTGATTACAACATCGGCGGTGATGCGTGGGCCTCAAGAACATTGTTAGAAGAAATGGGCTTGCGTGTTGTCGCGCAATGGTCAGGTGACGGCACAATTGCTGAAATCGAAAAAACCCCAAAAGTAAAACTCAATTTAATCCATTGCTATCGTTCGATGAACTACATCGCACGTCACATGGAAGAAAAGTACAGCATTCCTTGGATTGAATATAACTTCTTTGGTCCAACGAAAATTGCTGAATCGTTACGCAAAATCGCAGCACTTTTCGACGAAAAAATCCAAGCTGGCGCAGAAAAAGTTATCGCTCGTTACACTTCTGAATACGAAGCGGTTATCGCAAAATACAAACCACGTTTAGAAGGCAAACGTGTAATGCTTTACATCGGTGGTTTGCGTCCACGTCACGTTATCGGTGCTTATGAAGATTTAGGCATGGAAGTGGTTGGTACTGGTTACGAATTCGCGCATAACGACGATTACGACCGCACCATCAAAGAAATGGGCAATGCCACATTGCTTTATGACGATGTCACAGGCTACGAGTTCGAAGAGTTCGTGAAAAAAGTACAGCCAGATTTGATTGGTTCAGGTGTAAAAGAAAAATACATCTTCCAAAAAATGGGTGTGCCATTTAGACAAATGCACTCATGGGATTATTCAGGTCCTTACCATGGTTACGACGGTTTCGCCATTTTCGCGCGTGACATGGATATGACTATCAATAATCCTTGCTGGAAAAACATTAAAGCACCTTGGAAAACCGAGACTGCTCAAAATGAAGCCGTAAAAG
>JAQTOX010000002.1 GCA_028713055.1 Methylococcales bacterium
AGCTCTTGTCCAACAACAAACCACTCAAACAGGTTTAACTCACGTACAAGCGCAACAACGTTTAGAGCGTGATGGTGCAAATCAACTTTGCGAAAAACCGCCTAAGTCTGCATGGCGGTTTTTTTTCGCACAATTTCAAAGCATTTTAATTATTGTGTTAATCGTAGCCGCATTTTTAGCAGCGTTCATTGGAAACAAAATCGATGGCGTAGTGATTATGGTGGTGGTTTTTATCAATGCGCTGCTCGGGTTTTATCAAGAATTTCAAGCCGAAAAGTCCTTGGCTGCGTTGAAAAAAATGCTGTCGTTACACGCCAAAGTTCGCCGTGATAATCAAATCAGTGTTTGTGCTGCAAAAGAGTTAGTTCAGGGCGATATTGTGCTACTCGAAGCGGGTAACAAAATTCCTGCTGATGGACGTTTGTTGAAAACGTTTGGACTAGAAATTGACGAATCGGCGTTGACTGGCGAATCGTTGCCAGTGGCTAAACAAATCGAGGCATTGAAGGAAAATACACCGCTCGCAGAACGAAACAATATGCTTTTTATGAATAATGTCGTGACACGTGGACGTGGTGAAATGTTAGTCACAGCGACAGGCATGGAGACAGAAATTGGCAGACTCGCGCAACTCCTCACTGAAACCGAAGAGCAACCTACACCTTTACAAAATCAGCTCGACCGTTTAGGTAAACGCTTGGCGGCATTGGCGTTAGTGATTGTGTTAGTGCTATTTATTAGCGCGTTGTGGCGCGGTGAACCCTTGATTGAAACGGCTTTTACGGCGATTGCTTTGGCTGTAGCCGCAATTCCAGAAGGATTGCCTGCCGTTGTGACAGTGACGTTAGCGTTGGGCATGCACCGAATGGCGCGACAAAAAGCGATTATAAAACGGCTGTCAGCGGTTGAAACGTTAGGCTGTACGACCGTAATTTGCACGGATAAAACAGGAACATTGACAGTTAATCAGATGACTGTACGGCAGTTTTTTTATCATGGGCAAAACTATTATGTCAGTGGCGAAGGTTACGAAACGCAGGGTGAAATTTCACCACCGTTTGCGACGAAAAACGAATTGTTGTTACCGCTGATATTGTGCAATGACAGTCACAGACGCGATAAAGAAATTATTGGCGATCCTATGGAAGTTGCGTTGTTGGTGCTGGCGGCAAAAGGCGGTTTAAATTACGAGCACATCCGAATGGAATATCCACGTCTTGCCGAAATTCCATTTGATGCCGAGCATCAATTTATGGCGACATTTCATAGGCACGGCAATGAAATTTTCATTTTAGTCAAAGGCGCACCAGAGGTTATTTTGGCACGAAGTCGTTTAAGTTCGGATGAACGTGCCGATTTACGTGCAAAAAATGCAACGATGGCAAAAATGGGATTGCGCGTTTTAGGCGTAGCGATGCGTCGCATTTCAGCAGCGGAGTACCAACCTCGGTTTGGATTACCCATTGAGGATTATTTGTGGCGATACATTGAACAATTGCAATTTATCAGTTTAATCGGTTTACAAGACCCGCCACGTGTCGAAGTTTGTGAAGCAATTCGTTTGTGCCAACAGGCTGGAATTGCGGTCAAAATGATAACTGGCGACCAAGCAACAACTGCAACTGCGATTGCGCGAGAATTAGGTTTGTGTGGTGAAACCTTAGAAGGACGCGCTTTAGCCGAATTAAATGATGACGAATTAGCGGCTCGAATTAACGATATTGGTATATTTGCTCGAACTGCCCCAGAACAAAAAATGCGCCTCGTGAAGGCACTCAAAAAAGCAGGTCATGTTGTTGCCATGACGGGAGACGGCGTAAACGACGCACCGGCGTTGAAAAGTGCGGATATTGGTATTGCGATGGGCAAAAGCGGTACGGATGTCGCACAAGAAGCAGCAACGATGATTTTGACCGACGATAATTTTACTGCGATTGTGAATGCCGTGAGGGAAGGGCGCAGCATTTACGACAATATGGTGAAGTTTATTCGTTTTCAACTCTCAACCAACATTGGCGCGATTTTATGTGTGGCAATTGCACCGTTGTTGCATTTGCCATTACCTTTTACGGCGATTCAATTGTTATGGATAAACATCATCATGGATGGTCCTCCTGCGATGTCATTAGGTGTTGACCCTGTTCGTGTTGACACTATGACTGAACCGCCGCGTCAAACAAACGCCCAATTATTGTCGTGGCGACGGTTAGCGCAATTATTTTTTTATGGCGTAATTATGGCAAGCGGTACGTTAGGGATTTTATTTTATGATTTACAAATTCATGATGTTGAACACGCGAAAACTTTAGCGTTCACAACGTTTGTGTTGTTCCAAGTGTTTAATATCTTCAACGCTCGATCGGAAAATGGCACTGCATTTAACCGTCAATTTTTTAAAAACCGCTGGTTATGGTTATCACTGATTTCAGTTGTAGCGTTACAACTCGGAATGGCGAAATGGGAATTTGCTCAGATGATTTTTCGCACAGCCGATTTGAATCTGAATGATGGCTTGCTTGCATTAGGTGTAGCGAGTAGTGTGTTTTTCTTGGAAGAATTACGAAAATTAGGGAGGCTATTGAAAATGTTTGTTTTTGCACCACATCCGTGATTATTCAAATTATTTTATCGAGGACATTACCATGAGAATGGACAAACTAACCAGTAAATTTCAAGAAGCTTTAGCCGATGCACAAAGTTTAGCATTAGGCAAAGACCATCAATTTATCGAAGCCTCACATTTATTATTGGCATTGCTCGATCAAGAAGGCGGCAGTATTAAACCGTTACTCGCACAAAGTAATATCAATGTGCCAAGTTTGAGAGCAGACACATTAGCGGCAATCAGTCGTTTAGCAAGCGTCAGCGGTACGGGCGGGGATGTTCGTTTATCAAATGAGTTAGACCGTTTATTAAATCTCACCGACAAGCTCGCCCAAAAACGCAATGACACGTTTATTTCGAGCGAATTATTTCTACTTGCTGTCGTTGATGAAAAATGTTCTTTGACGGAAATTTTCAAAAAATTTGGTATTAGCAAAGCGTTATTAGAACCCGCGATTGAAAAATTGCGTGGTGGCGAAGCAGTAAATGATCAAAATGCCGAAGATCAACGTGGCGCGTTAAATAAATATACGATTAACTTAACAGAACGCGCTGAACAGGGAAAACTTGACCCGGTTATTGGGCGCGACGACGAAATTCGTCGCACAATTCAAGTGCTTCAACGCCGAACTAAAAACAATCCCGTGTTAATTGGTGAGCCAGGCGTTGGAAAAACCGCAATTGTTGAAGGATTAGCGCAACGTATCGTCAACGGCGAAGTGCCAGAAGGCATGAAAAACAAACAAGTATTAGCACTCGACATGGCGGCATTGATTGCCGGTGCGAAGTTTCGCGGCGAATTTGAAGAACGTTTGAAAGCGGTTTTAAATGATTTAGCTAAACAAGAAGGGCAAGTCATTTTATTCATCGACGAATTGCACACGATGGTTGGCGCGGGTAAAGCCGAAGGCGCGATGGACGCAGGTAATATGCTAAAGCCTGCGTTAGCGCGTGGTGAATTACATTGTGTTGGTGCGACGACACTCGACGAATATCGCAAATATATTGAAAAAGATGCCGCATTAGAGCGACGTTTTCAAAAAGTATTAGTTGATGAACCGAGTGTTGAAGATACGATTGCGATTTTGCGTGGTTTGAAAGAAAAATACGAAGTCCATCACGGCGTAGATATTACCGATCCTGCGATTGTTGCCGCGGCAACGCTATCTTATCGTTATATTTCTGACCGCCAGTTGCCTGATAAAGCGATTGATTTAATCGACGAGGCGGGTAGTCGAATCCGTATGGAAATTGATTCTAAACCCGAATCGATGGACAAATTGCATCGTCGGTTGATTCAATTAAAAATTGAACAAGTCGCGCTGAAAAAAGAAAAAGATGCGGCTTCAAAAAAACGGCTACAGATTTTAGAACAAGAAATTAGTGAACTCGAAAAAGAGTATTCGGATTTAGAAGAAATTTGGAAAGCAGAAAAATCGGCGTTACAAGGTTCGGCGGCGATTAAAGAAAAGCTCGAACAAGCCCGTTTGGATGTTGAAGCGGCGCGCCGAGCTAATGATTTAGCTCGAATGTCTGAATTGCAATACGGCATTATTCCTGATTTGGAAAAACAAATTGCTGCGTCAGCAACCGTCGATATGTCAAAAATGACTTTGTTACGCAACAAAGTGACAGAAGATGAAATCGCTGAAGTTGTGTCGAAATGGACAGGCATTCCCGTTTCTAAAATGCTCGAAGGTGAACGCGAAAAATTATTAGAAATGGAAGTGCATTTAAAACAGCGAGTCGTCGGACAAGATGAAGCATTAAAAGCGGTGAGTAATGCGATTCGTCGTTCACGCGCCGGTTTGTCTGACCCGAATCGTCCGAATGGTTCATTTTTATTTTTAGGACCAACCGGCGTAGGTAAAACTGAATTATGCAAAGCGTTAGCCGAATTCATGTTCGATACGCCAGATGCAATGGTTCGGATTGATATGTCGGAATTTATGGAAAAACATTCCGTAGCGCGTTTGATTGGTGCGCCTCCAGGTTATGTCGGTTATGAAGAAGGTGGTTATTTAACGGAATTAGTGCGTCGTAAACCGTATTCGGTAATTTTGCTCGATGAAATTGAAAAAGCGCATCCCGATGTATTTAACATTTTGTTACAGGTTTTGGATGATGGGCGTTTAACTGACGGACAAGGTCGCACCGTAGATTTCAAAAATACCATTGTTGTCATGACTTCCAACATCGGTTCGGACGTGATTCAAGCGTTGTCGGGCGAAGCGATGTATGACGTAATGAAATCAGCGGTGATGGATATTGTGATAACGAAATTCCGCCCTGAGTTTATCAATCGGATTGATGAAGCGGTGGTATTTCATTCGTTGGGACGTGAACAAGTGCGTGCCATTTCAGTTATTCAAATCGATTATTTACGTAGCCGTTTACAAGAACGTGAAATTGGTTTTGAAATTTCAGACGCGGCTTTAGATTTACTTGGCGAAGCGGGTTTTGATCCAATTTATGGTGCAAGACCAATGAAACGTGCTATTCAACAACAGCTTGAAAATCCTCTCGCACAGCTGATTTTAGGCGGACAATTTTTGACGGGTGATGTGATAAAAGTGATTGAGGAAATGGGGACATTACGATTTTTGAAATGAGATTAGCAATGTAAATAATAATGTCACATACCTGTGATAAGCGTCACAAAAGTGTCATAAAAATGACCTATGCTGGTGTAATTATTTCTCAGCATAGGTACTTTTTTCATGTCCGCGCTACAACAAGAGCTGCTTTCTATCATTAAATACAAAAAACTTACCCCGCACTTTCAGCCTATTGTTTCGTTACTGCAAAAGAAAATCATTGGTTATGAAGCTCTAATTCGTGGACCGTCAAATAGTCCATTACATAGCCCACTCAATTTGTTTGATATTGCTGATCGCTATGGTTTAAGTTCGCAATTAGAGTTCGTTTGCCGTGAGCTGAGCATTCAACATTTCGCGGAATTTAATTTGAATGCAAAATTATTTCTTAACGTCAGTCCACACGTCTTATTGCAACCCGAATTTAAAACTGGCGAAACATTACGCTATTTAGAGCGATTCGGTCTGAATCCGCATAAGGTAGTCATTGAACTTACTGAATATAAACCAGTTGATGATTATGAATTGATGCGCGAAGCTGTCATGCACTATCGCAGCATGGGGTTTGAAATTGCGTTAGATGATTTAGGGGCTGGTTATTCAAGTTTGCGTTTGTGGTCGGAATTATTGCCCGAATACGTCAAAATTGATCAGCATTTTATTCAAGGGGTACAAGATGATTCAGTTAAGCTCAACTTTATCCGCTCAATTCAAGGTATTGCTAGTTCGCTTAATTGTAATGTGATTGCCGAAGGGATTGAGACAGAAGCAGAATTTAACATTATCGAACAACTCGGTATTAGTCATGGGCAAGGTTATTATTTTGCACGACCTTCTGCTATCCCGTTAATAGAACTGTCTCACACGGAAGGTGTCTTATTAAAAGAGTTGCCGGAAGAAAAACCAGTGTGGACAAATTCAACATCGGTAGAAAGTATTAGCCAATTCATTGCTCCAATTTCAGCTGAAACTTTAATTAGCGACGTAATGAACCTATTTCAACAGCGTAGTGAATTGACGATTTTACCATTGGTAGATTATGACATCGCTTCTGGTATTATCATTCGAGATGTTTTTCTATCCAAATTATTTTCAAGTCGTTACGGTATGGAATTATATGGACGAAAACCAATTAAAACTTTCATTGATCAAGTACCGCTGAGTATTGATCACAACACACCGATTGAACTGGTAAGTCAGCAATTGACCTCGACCATGCGTCATGAACAGGCATTTATTATCACCCGCAATAGTAAATATATGGGTGTAGCGACAATTTTATCGTTATTGGAGAAAATTACGCTGCAACAAATCGACAATGCCAAACACGCGAATCCGTTGACTTTGTTGCCAGGTAGTGTGCCAATGAACGAACAGGTGGATCAATTGCTCATCAGTAAAATACCATTCGCGTTTGGTTATTTCGATTTGGATAATTTTAAACCATTCAATGATATTTATAGCTATAGTGCAGGTGACGACATCATTAAAGCTGTTGCTACCGCGTTAAGGCAATGTGTACCACTTGAAAGTGGACGCATTGGACATATTGGGGGCGACGATTTTATTGTTATTTTCACCGGCGAGGATTGGTTAGAATTATCACAACAAATTTTGGCGACTTTTGAAGCAATGGTACCAAGCTATTACACACCCGCCGATGTAGAAGCGGGTGGCATTCATGCCGAAAGTCGCACGGGTGAGAAATGTTTCTTTCCAATGACCAGTTTGTCGGTTGGTTTAGTTTCTCCAACAACTACCGCACATTGCCAATCGCATGTTGATATTGCAGATTTAGCATCGGAATCTAAAAAAATGGCGAAAAAAATAGATGGTAACAGCTATTTTGTTAATCACCGTCAAAGCCCTAAAACTTTAGAAGCTATTCAAGCAGCCAATGATAAAAACTCAAATTTTCACGAGCATGACACGGTAGTGAAGTTACACGCTATACGTTAAATTTTTAACTGAACAGTATGAAATTTCCCATTCAGAATCTATTTGATTTGGGTGGGGATGGATAACACGCTTCTGGCGAAGCCGCTTTTGATTTTTTAGCTTCAGTGTATAGAATTGCTCCGTGCTTGGATTTGTAGCTGTCGAAAGCTAAGAAGTTACAACTACATGAAAAGCAAAACTATTTGCAGTCCGACAAAATCATTTTGAATTGTATAACCTTAAATTTGAGGCGGCAGGCAGGTTCTGTCGTGACTGTAAAGCGTTCCCCAGCGTCAAAATAGGTCAAAGTTGTGGTGTTGCGAAAGGTACTGACAACTCAAGTACGGGTCAGGGTCAGTCGAAGCCACCACCAGAACACGATAGCGTTTATTTATTGGTTGGGTAGTTTACATGATGTGATAAGTAAAAAATGTGCCTTAAAATTATCAAATTTTAGGGTATTTTTTGCAGAATAAAACTGGGTGGGTAACACTTTAAATTTCTGATAGCTTATAGAAATAAGATTAGACATTGAAAATGTGCAACGAAATAAAAACGAAATGTGTGTTGGGAACAAATTTCAATGGCGGAGAGTGAGGGGTTCGAACCCTCGATGGGAGTTAAAGCCCATACTCCCTTAGCAGGGGAGCGCCTTCAGCCGCTCGGCCAACCCTCCGTAAATTTTGAATCTCTAATCTTCGGTTATTTCTGAAGAAGTAGAGTAAGATCGCTCTTGTTTGATTCTATCGTAAATCTCCTCACGATGAACCGAAACCTCTTTCGGTGCATTTACGCCTATACGAACTTGATTGCCTTTAACCCCTAGGACGGTGACTGTCACTTCGTCGCCGATCATCAAAGTTTCTCCCACTCTACGAGTCAAGATAAGCATAACTAACTCCCTCTAATATTTTAGGCACTTCGCCGTATTACACGGCGAAGAACAATCAAGACCCGGAGATTATAACAAAATATGAAAAATAATAAAGTGTAAATCGTATTTATGCTTGTTCTAAACCAAATGCACTGTGCAACGAACGTACTGCAAGCTCTAAATATTTCTCATCAACCACGACCGAAATTTTAATTTCCGATGTCGCAATCATTTGAATGTTAATGCCTTCGTCGGCAAGCGTTTTAAACATCGTGCTGGCAATTCCTGCATGTGAGCGCATACCCACCCCGACAATTGATACTTTGACAATGTTATTATCGCCCGTCACTTTTCGCGCACCTAAGTCGGCACAAATTGATTCTAAAATCGTTTTTGCACGCGAAAAATCATTGCGATGCACCGTAAAAGTAAAATCCGTGGTCGCATCAGCCGCGATATTTTGCACAATCATATCGACTTCGATATTTGCATCCGCAATCGGACCTAAAATTTTAAACGCAATCCCTGGTAAATCAGGCACGCCCGTAATGGTTAATTTCGCTTCGTCACGATTAAAAGCAATACCTGAAATTAACGCACTTTCCATTTGTGATTCCTCATAAGTAATTAGCGTGCCATTACCTTCTGCAAACGAAGACAACACGCGCAATGCAACATTATATTTTCCTGCAAATTCGACGGAACGAATCTGCAACACTTTTGAACCTAAACTCGCCATTTCGAGCATTTCTTCAAACGTGATTCTATCTAAACGACGCGCTTTGGGTTCAACGCGCGGGTCGGTGGTATAAACGCCATCCACATCAGTGTAAATATGACATTCGTCGGCTTTTAACGCCGCCGCCAGTGCAACCGCCGTTGTATCTGAACCGCCCCGCCCTAACGTTGTGATATTACCGTCTTCGTCAACGCCTTGAAAACCTGCAACGACGACCACTTTGCCTTCAGCTAAATCTGCACGAATGCGTTTGTCGTCGATGTCTTTGATTCGGGCTTTGGTAAAACTGCTGTCAGTTAAAATTTTAACTTGCGTTCCCGTGTACGAACACGCGGGGCAACCCAATTCATGCAAACGCATACTGAGCAAGGCAACGGTGACTTGTTCGCCTGTTGAAACCATCGCATCTAATTCACGTTCGTTTGGATGCTCTTGCATTTCTTTGGCTAAACCAATTAAACGATTGGTTTCGCCACTCATCGCAGATAACACGACAACTAACGAATCACCTGCATCATGAACTTTTTTAACGCGCTCGGCGACGGCTTTGATACGTTCGACCGAACCTACCGACGTGCCGCCGAATTTATAAACATAAAGTGCCATTTTGAAAATTC
This sequence comes from Methylococcales bacterium, assembly GCA_028713055.1. GTDB lineage: Bacteria > Pseudomonadota > Gammaproteobacteria > Methylococcales > Methylomonadaceae > UBA10906. The sequence goes on from JAQTOX010000002.1 coordinate 9,370, forward strand.
TCTAAACGTTTTATGATACTTTTTTGACAAATTCTGATTTCAATTGCATCGCGCCAATCCCTTCGATTCTGCAATCAATATCATGGTCGCCATCGACCAGACGGATAATTTTTACTTTTGTACCGACTTTGACAACCGATGATGAACCTTTGATTTTTAAATCTTTAATTACAGTAATCATGTCACCGTCTTTTAAAATATTGCCGTTTGCATCTTTAACCACTTTTTCTTCTTCAACGTCAGTAGTGGTATTTTTATCCCATTCGTGTCCACATTCTGGACAAATAAACATTTCGCCATCTTCGTAAGTGAATTCACTGCTGCATTTTGGACATTTTGGCAAATTGTTCATTGTTTTTCCTTTGTTAATTTTAGTAAGTTTTGTAAAAATTTGGATATAAAATCAAAAGACTCAATAAAGTTTTTTCAATTCTTCAAGTTCTTTTGCACGCGAAGCAGTCGTGGTCAGAAACGTGTCATTTGAGGTAATGGTTGCCATTGTTCCGCCGTCTGGGTCTGCGTAAAAATGACTGTTTGCATCCCTATACTTTATCCATAGACGTTGTGTTTCCTGTAATTCTTTTTTTCGCTCTGCCGAAAGCAAAGGCAACAGTTCTTTGTAGGCTTTGTTAAGGCGTTCATCTTGATACTTTGTTTCTGTGCCGATGCAATCGAGCATTTCAGATGTCACACCATTCGCCTTATCTAAACAGGAAGAAAATTGTTTCGTTAAGTCATCATCTTCCGCAAATATGGCTGGTGAAAAACAGGATAAAATTAATCCCGTGATAACAAATTTTTTTAAATTCACAACATATCCTTTAAAAATTCAGGCGCAAAATCCGCCCCGTTGTTTCAGCTTAAAGTGTGACCTTCGATAGCAAACGATTGAAAAAATGATTTATCTTTTAACGACTCAAAAATTTCGCAGCCTAATTCATTCGATAAATCGACTTCGCCGCTTGAACCATCATTCTCTCTATATTCATTCAAATACTTATGTTCTGATGAAATGCGGTCAAAAATCGATAATACAATTTCTGGTGTTACTAATTCCCCAAAAAGAACTTGAGCAGAAGCAGATGCCAATTCAAGCGTGTCATGCACATAAACAGCGGCATCAACTAACTTGTGCGGTGTACTAAAAGATCCATTCATTGATTTGATTCTTTCGTCAAATTTATTGGTAAAGCTAGTCATCTTAAATTCCTAGTTTAAAGTTAAAATTCTTTTGAAAACAAAACTCGTTTTTTTACCCGTGTCTAGTTCAACAACCCACGCACCAATTCACCAACTTCACTTAACGCCCCCGCCAACGCCGCAGGATTATTTCCGCCAGCTTGAGCTAAATCAGGTTTACCGCCACCTTTGCCACCAATTTTTGCGGCAACAAAATTCGCTAATTCGCCTGCTTTGACTTTTGCTGTTTGGTCTTTTGAAACACCTGCCACCACGCTGACTTTTTCGCCTTCCACCGCTGCTAACACGACAACCGCGTTATGTAATTTGTTTTTCAATTGCTCGACGATTTCACGCAAAATTTTGGCATCGATATTTTCAACCGTCGTCGCCAACACTTTTACGCCGTTGATGTCAGTGGCTTTCGCCATCAATTCATCACCTGTCGCACTCGCTAATTTTGAATTTAAACGCTCTAATTGTTTTTCCAAACCTCGCGCACGTTCAACGAGTTGTTCGACTTTTTCGACCGCTTTATCAGGTGTGCCTTTGACCAAATCGGCGATTTGCACCAACGCGCTTTCACGTTGTGCAAACCATGCTAAACAGTTTGCTCCCGTAACCGCTTCAATGCGTCGCACGCCAGCCGCCACGCCGTTTTCGCCGATAATTTTGAAACAACCAATATCGCCAGCCCGCGCAACGTGTGTGCCGCCGCATAATTCGGTTGAAAAGTCGCCGATTTTTAACACTCGCACTTCTGCACCGTATTTTTCACCGAATAACGCCATCGCACCTGCTTTGACAGCATCATCTTTTGCCATGATTTGTGCGGAAACCGCATTATTCAAACGGATTTGTTCATTGACCAAACGTTCCATTGTAATGATTTCGTCAGCGGTCAACGGTTCAAAATGTGAAAAATCGAAACGTAACCGTTCAGAATTCACGAGCGAACCTTTTTGCGCCACATGTTCGCCCAACGTTTGACGCAATGCGGCGTGTAATAAATGGGTTGCCGAATGGTTTAATTCAATGGCTTTGCGTCTTGCCATATCGACTGCAGCAATAACATTTTGCCCAACGATCAACATTCCTGTACGGACTTTGCCTTGATGCAAAAATAAATTGCCCGCTTGTTTTTGCGTGTCGATAACGTGAAACGTCGCACAATCGGTACTAATTGTGCCGCAATCACCAATTTGTCCACCTGATTCTGCATAAAACGGTGTTTGATTCAATACAACCACACCTTCATCGCCTGAGTTCAATTGTTCAACGGCTTCTCCGGCTTTAAATAACGCTACGATGTGTGCTGCATCGTTGAAATTGTCATAACCTGTAAATTCGGTATGTGAATCGAGTTCAATGTTTTTGTGTGCATCTGTACCAAAATGACTTGCCGAACGCGCTCTGTCACGTTGCGCTTCCATCGCGATTTCAAAACCAGCGTAATCAACGGTTAAATTATGCTCCCGCGCAAAATCTGCTGTTAAATCCACAGGGAAGCCGTAAGTGTCATAGAGTTGGAAAACGGTGTCGCCTGCAATCACCGAACCTTCCATTTTTGCTACACACGTTTCCAAAATTTTCATGCCTTGACCAAGCGTTTCGGCAAAACGTTTTTCTTCACGTTCTAACACTTTTTCAACTTGTTCGAGTTCTTTGCGTAATTCCGGGAAGGCATCGCCCATTTCTTGCGCGAGTGGCGCGACCAGTTTGTAAAAGAAAATATCGCTAATGCCCAACCGATAACCGTGACGAATCGCACGACGAATAATACGGCGCAACACATAACCACGTCCTTCGTTTGAAGGCATTACACCATCGACAATCATAAACGCACACGAGCGAATATGGTCAGCAATCACGCGCAACGAGCTATTTGTTAAATCGGGTGTATTTGCTAATTGTGCAGCAGCTTTTAACAAGTTTTGAAATAAATCGATGTCGTAATTATTGTGAACGTGTTGCATGACCGCAGAGATACGCTCTAAGCCCATACCCGTATCAACAGACGGTTTTGGTAGTGGGGTCAACGTGCCATCTGCGGCGCGGTCGTATTGCATAAACACCAAATTCCAAATCTCGATATAACGGTCGCCATCTTCGTCTGGTGTGCCTGGAGGACCACCGAAAATTTCTTCGCCATGATCATAAAAAATTTCGCTGCAAGGTCCGCAAGGTCCTGTGTCACCCATTGACCAAAAATTATCTTTCGCACCAATGCGTGACAACCGGTCAGGTGATACGCCAATTTCGTTAATCCAAATGTTTGCGGCTTCGTCGTCTTCGTCAAAAACCGTGACCCACAATTTTTCTTTTGGAATTTCAAGCACATTGACCAAAAATTCCCACGCAAAATGAATCGCTTCTTTTTTGAAATAATCGCCAAAACTAAAATTGCCGAGCATTTCAAAAAAAGTATGATGCCGCGCGGTGTAACCGACATTTTCCAAATCGTTATGTTTACCACCTGCTCGTACACAACGTTGACTAGTCACCGCTCGTGTAAATTCGCGCTGTTCACGTCCTAAAAACAAATCTTTAAACTGCACCATACCCGCATTTACAAAAAGTAACGTCGGATCGTTACTAGGAATTAACGAACTCGAAGGCTCAATAAAATGTCCGTTTTGTTTAAAAAATTGTAAAAAAGCAGAGCGTACTTCTGCGCTAGTCATAGTTTTCATAATGATTGTGTGTGCGTTATTAAAAATTTTAGGAATGAGTAAAGCGTAATTTTCTGGCGAATTGTGTAATTTGCGAACTCGAAAAACCGCGTTGTAGCAAAAATCGACTGCGTTTTGACCATTCGTGATGACTAATTGGGATAATTTCACCGTATTTTTTAAAATAAACTTGCGATAATAAACCCAGCCAATCGTCGGCGATTGTCAACAGAATGTCATTTAACGTTTTAGGAGCAACATCTATGCCTTTTTGGCTCAGTTCATAGCGAATGGCAACCTCACCAAATCCTTTTTGAAACCGATACCGCGCATAACATTCGACAAAACGCTCGTCACTTTGCCAATTCTGTTGTGCTAATTCGTCAATAATAGGTTGAATGTCAGCGCGTTCAAAACCTTTTTGCATCAATTTAGTGAGTAATTCTTTTTGTGAATGCTCACGACGAGTCAATAGCCGTAAACACTGGTCTTTGATGTCATGAGCAATAGGATTCACTGCGGATTTTTTTATAACGGTGCGCCTACGTCGGTTTCGTCGTCAGTAGGTTCAAATTCTTTGACGGCAAGCAACGGTTTTTTGAAGGCTTCATCGCGAATTTTCATTTCGAGTTCTTTAGCTTTTTCGGGATTTTCTTTGAAGAAAATTTTAGCATTGTCTTTACCTTGTCCAATTTTTTCAGTGCCGTAGCTGTACCATGATCCCGCTTTTTGAACAAAACCATAATTTACGCCTAAATCTACCAATTCACCGGCAAATGAAATGCCTTCACCGTATAAAATTTCAAATTCTGCTTGTTTAAACGGTGGTGCAACTTTGTTTTTCACCACTTTAACGCGGGTTTCGTTGCCAATAATATCATCGCCTTTTTTCACCGCACCGATGCGGCGAATATCCAAACGTACCGAGGCATAAAACTTTAACGCATTACCGCCTGTCGTCGTTTCTGGCGAACCAAACATGACTCCTATTTTCATACGAATTTGATTGATGAAAATTACCAGCGTGTTTGAGCGTTTAATGTTTGAAGTCAATTTACGTAAGGCTTGCGACATCAAACGAGCATGCAATCCCATGTGTGAATCACCCATATCGCCTTCAATCTCAGCTTTTGGTGTTAACGCTGCGACTGAATCCACAACCACAATATCCACTGCGCCAGAACTCACTAACCTATCGACAATTTCTAAGGCTTGTTCGCCAGTATCAGGTTGCGAAACATATAAGTTGTCAATATCTACACCCAACTTTCCAGCGTAGTGTATGTCCAAAGCGTGTTCAGCATCGATAAACGCGGCTGTGCCACCGAGTTTTTGCATTTCAGCAATCACTTGCAAGGTCAACGTGGTTTTGCCCGACGATTCAGGACCGTAAATTTCAACCACTCGACCGCGTGGTAAACCACCACAACCCAACGCAATATCCAAACTCAACGAACCTGTAGAAACGACTTCAATATCTTTTGCGGTATCGACATCGCCCATTCGCATCACTGAACCTTTACCGAATTGTTTTTCGATTTGCATCAACGCGGCAGCGAGTGCTTTTTTCTTGTTTTCGTCCATTGTGTTGTCCTTGTAGTGTGTTGAAAAGGAGAAAAACTGTTCAGCTTATTATCACACAGCGATTGCAGTTCGTGTATGTAAAATCACTTATTTGGAGCGGATAAAGCTACACCCAAACCTTCAGCAATTGCGCTGCCAGTATTACCTTTAACGTATTCCACCACAACGGGAATAAAGCGTTGCATCGTTTCGGGTTTCATGCCAAGTTGTTGAAAAAGTGATACAGCTGTTAATGCTGTACTTATTGAATTATCGCCTGATAAACCGGCTAATTTTCCTGCTAACCCACCTAATCCCGATTGTGGCTGCAACGCAGGAACTGCCGAAAGTAATTGTGATACGTCAGGAACTTGTTGTGACAATTTCGCAAAAGCTTCGGGATTCATACGGGTTTGCGCTATTTGTAATAATGCCCCCGCGCCACCCATTGCTTGCTGTGGTGTTACGCCTAAACGTTGTACTAATACATTCGTCAATTCACCCGCTTTCAAGGTTTTACCACTTTCGAGTAATGTTTGAGCCTGATTGATGGCATCTGCACTGTTTTCTAATGTATGACTACTTTCTTTGCTGACGGATTTTAAAACATCGCCCCAATTTTCAGCATGAACCAAAGGGGCGGCGATTAAACATAAAAATGTAATGGTGGTTTTTAAAGATTTCATGGTTGAACCTTGTATTAAAAGAGATTTGGATAATGTATCGATTGCATTTCGATTAAGCGGGAACGTGTTCGTTCAAAATCATTTTTGTTTTTGCCATTGCAATAAAGTTCGTTGATGGCGACTTCTGAGCTACAAATTAGCATTACTTTATGATCATACAACACATCAATTAAGGTGATAAATCGTCTTGCTTCATTATGTTTTTCTGCCGTAAGTTGTGGAATATCTGTTAAAACTAACGTGTCAATTTGTGCGGCAAGCGTTAAGTAATCGCGTGCGCCTTTCGGTTTACCACATAAGTCAGTGAACGAAAACATGACTGCTGCATTGCATTGTGAAATAGCTAATTTAGTTTGTAAATTTAATGGAAAAAAATAGCGCGTCTTCGAATCAATCCGTTTGGTTAAACGGTAATCTTGTTCACCACCGAGTTGAATTATAGCCATTTTAATATGTAGTAAATCAATAAAAGGTAATAACGAGGCACGTTGCAAACCGTTTGGATAAAGGTTATCAGGGTGATAATTCGACGTAATGACAATTATCACACCTTGTTTGAATAGTGCATTGAATAAGCCACTGAGCAACATTGCGTCAGCAATATCGTTAATAAAAAATTCATCAAAACAAAGGAGCTGCGTGGTTTCACGAACGTGTTTCGCCAGTAATGGCAAGGCATTTTGATTCGGGTGTTGATGAATGAATTGATGCACTTCTTGCATAAAAACATGAAAATGCACTCGCCGTTTCTTGGATAATTCACATGCTTCATAAAACCACATCATCAACATCGATTTGCCTCGCCCGACATCACCAAATAAATACAAACCTTCCCACATCGTGACAGGCGATGACTTCCAATGCCAACGTTTTATCGGTGTTAGTTTTTCACCATAAGTGCGTAATTCATCAAGCAACGTTTGTAAGGTCTGCAATGCTGTCCATTGTGCTGAATCGAAATTGACAATGTTGTCAGAAACCTGCTGTTCATAGCGTTGAAGAAGTGGAAGTTTTTTGTTGCTCAACGCTACATCCTGTTTGATTTTAGTAAAACTAATATGTTTTGATGCAGTCATTATTTGCTGGCAAAAAGTAATTTAAGATGGTAAAAATGAAGCCGTAACTATTTGAGAGGTTAATCATAATTTCAAACAGTTATGCAGGCAAAGCCTTATTTTTGCCTGCTCAAAAAATTGTCACATTTCTGTGTTTTTTTAGGCTAGATTGTCAATCGACAGCACTAACTGCCGTTGACAATACAACTACAATTCTTGGAGAACAACATGACTACAACAACGAAAACAATTGGTGGCGGTACTTTAACGTCAACACCTATTTCGAAATCATCTTTCGATAATAATCGTACAAATAGTGAAGTTTCCGCGTGGGGAGGGTTTGCAGCAATCAAAACTGATGGCTCAGTGGTTGCGTGGGGACAAAATAATTATGTTCCTAGCACACTTGACGGCACAGTTGATGCCAAACAGATTTATTCAAGTGGAAATGGTTTTGCTGTTTTACGTACGGATGGTGCGGTAGTTCCAGTAGGTTTTCAAAGTGTTGATGATGCAACACTTTCAAAACTAGATGGCACGGTTGACGTGACCTCTGTTTCTTCAACATGGGGAGCGTTTGCTGCCTTGCGTTCAGATGGCTCTGTGGTCACTTGGGGGGATAGTTGGAATGGTGGTGATAGTTCTATTCATGGCTGGGATAATGTTAGTAATACAGAAATTACCAAATCTGTTGCCAGTGAATTAGATGGTACGGTCGGTGTTACGAAAGTTTTCACAAATGGTAATTCGTTTGTTGCCTTACGTACAGATGGTTCGGTGGTTACTTGGGGTAATGCTTGGTCTGGTGGCGATAGTAGTATTCGTGGCTGGGATAACACCACTAATACTCAATTCACAAAATCGGTTGCCAGCGAGTTAGACGGTACCATTGATGTGAAACAAATCTTTACGTTAGGCTGGGGATCTTATGCAGCATTGCGTGAAGATGGTTCGCTTGTCACTTGGGGCGATTCTTGGAGTGGTGGTGATAGCAGCGCAGTTGCAAGTCAATTTGATGGCAAAATTGATGTTAAACAAATCTATTCAAATGGTAATTCAGCGGCGGCGTTGCGGGCGGACGGTTCCGTAATCACTTGGGGTAATGCTTGGAGTGGTGGCGATAGTGCAGTACACATGAACGACGGTACTACTGTTTCAGTTGCGAGTCAGCTTGATGGTACCAATGATGTTGTCGATATTTCCTCAAATTGGGGTTCGTATGCGGCATTGCGTGCAGATGGCTCAGTGGTTACGTGGGGTGATACATGGAGTGGTGGCGATAGCGCGATGCACATGAATGATGGCACCGTTGTATCCGTTGCAAGTCAGCTCGATGGGACTAATGATGTCACGAAGATCTACACGAACGGCAATTCGTATGCAGCGTTACGTGCGGATGGTTCAGTAGTTACGTGGGGGAATTCTTGGAATGGTGGTGACGGTGCGATGCACATGAATGATGGTACCACCGTTTCTATAGCAAATCAGCTTGATGGCACCACGGATGTTACACAAATTTATTCTAACTATGGCGCGTATGCAGCGTTGCGATCGGATGGCTCGGTGGTTACTTGGGGTAATTCTTGGTCTGGTGGTGATAGCAGCGTTAATGGGTTGGATTACAACACTAATACTCAAATCAGCAAGTCTGTCGCCTCCGAATTAAATGGCACTGTTGATGTTACCGACATCTACACAAATGGTCAGTCATTCGCAGCATTGCGTGCAGACGGCTCAGTGGTCACTTGGGGCAGTACATGGGGCGGTGGTGATGACAGCGCAGTTGCTAGTCAACTCGATGGAACTGTGAAGGTAGTAAGTATTCAAACAAATAGCGGTGGCTCTTATGCTGCTCTACGTGCGGATGGCTCAGTGGTCACGTGGGGTCAAACTTGGTCTGGTGGTGACAGCAGTTCAGTTGCTAGCCAATTAACATCGGGCGTTGAAGTTTTTGCTAATATCGAAACGGATGATTTTTACACTGCGCCTGATGGTGTGGCACCTGCACCCGCAGCAAATCAGGCTCCAACCGGTACACTTTCAATCGACGGTCTCTCAAAAGAAGGCGAGGTGTTACATGCCGTAAGTACCATCGCCGATGCAGATAAAATTGTAGGCAACATCAATTATCAGTGGCTCAGCGACGGTGCGGCAATTATCGGTGCGGTTCTGCCTACTTACAGTTTAAGCCAAATTGATGTGGGCAAAAAAATCAGCGTGGCGGCTTTTTACACCGATGGTTTGGATAAAGCAGAAAGTGTTGTGAGTTCCGAAGTGACTGTTGAAAACGTCAATGATCTTCCTACAGGCTCAGTGAGTATCAGAGGTACATTAGCGAAAGGCTCAACATTAACCGCGGTTAATACGTTAGAAGATAACGATGGTTTGGGTGAAGTGACTTATCAGTGGCTCAGAGATGGTAAAGAAATAAAAGATGCCACTAATTCGACCTACACGTTGGCGTTGACTGATTTAAACAAGAAAATGAGCGTTAAAGCCAGTTACACAGACTTGCAAAACACCAAAGAAAGTGTGACTAGTGCGGTAACATCACCTGTTACCGATGCCATTAACCACACGCCTTCTGGTACGGTGTTGATGACCGGTGAATTGAAACAAAACCAAGTTATTACTGTAACTAACACGCTCGTGGACGCGGATGGTATCGTTGGAAACATCAACTACCAGTGGTTTAGCAATGGTGTCGCTATTCCAAAAGCAACAGGTGAAACCTATAAACTAACGGGTTCTGATGTTAAAAAAACATTAAGTGTCTCGGCAAGTTATACCGATGGGTTAGGTAAGGTAGAAACTGTATTCGGTGGCGTAGTCTCAAATGAAAATGATCAACCCGAAGGCAGCGTAACGATTAAAGGTGATTTACAAGTCGGGCAAGTTTTAAGTGTAGCGAATGATATTACGGATGCGGATAATGTTACCGCTGCTGATACTAATGGGTTGGTTCGTGATTTTAAATATCAGTGGCAAGCTGACGGGGATGTATTTGCAGAAGGTGATACGCTTACGTTGACGGGTGAGGAAGCGGGTAAGAAACTTTCTGTTGTTGCTCAGTACACCGATAACGAAGGAACGCTTGAACGTGTAACCAGTCTTGAAACGGATCCCATTATTCCACCTAATTCTGCACCTGATGGTTATATTATGATCATGGGGGACGCGCACGCCGGTGCCGAACTTTCGGTATTAAGCACGCTTTTGGATAATGATGGATTGGGTACTTTTGAATATCAGTGGTACAGAGGCGATACGCCAATTGTAGATGCAACAGCTCAAGTCTACACGCCTACTTTGGTTGATGTCGGTGAAAGAATCAGTGTTGGTGTTGATTATGTGGACGGTCACGGTACGCTTGAATCTGTCGTTAGTGCTGAAACAGCAGTTGTTCACGCGGGTAATGTTAACGGTTTAGTTATCGAAGGTTCAACGGGTGGAAAAATCACTGGTGCAGAAAAAGATGACGTACTTTCTGGGTTGACCAAAGCGAATTATTCATTGACGGGACTGGCGGGTAATGACGTTTTAAGTGGTAATGCCGGCAACGATACACTCGACGGTGGAAAAGGTGACGATAAGTTGCTTGGCGGTGCAGGCAATGACAAGCTTGATGGCGGCGTGGGTAATGATACACTCAACGGCGGTGCAGGTGTTGATACTATGTCGGGTGGTGACGGTGATGACTATTACTTTGTAGATAATCCAAAAGACGTTGTGACCGAAACAAATAAAAACGCAAAGCTAGGTGGAAATGATACTGTCGAAATTACCTACACCTATACACTGAACAAAAGTATCGAAAACTTGGTATTGACTGGGCAAAAGAATATCGACGGCACGGGCAACGAATTACCTAACAACATTTCAGGTAACTCTGCGGATAATGTCTTGAATGGTGCGGCAGGTGACGATAATTTGTTTGGTAATCAAGGAGCAGACACCTTGTTTGGTGGCGATGGTGAGGATAATCTCAGTGGTGGTGGTGATGATGACGTTCTCAACGGTGGTGCGGGTGACGATTTTCTACAAGGTGACGCAGGTAGTGACACGCTGGATGGTGGAGACGGTAACGATGTTGGTATTTTCAACAGCGCACAAAGCGACTATCAAATTACCGGTAGCACAGACAAAGATGGCAATGTTCAAGTTGTCGTTAAATATATAGGACACGGAATTGACGAAGGTACGGATGTTTTAAACAACGTTGAAATGATTAAATTTGGTGATGACGAAGCCCTTAACGTTGTTGACCTTCCAGCCTTATTGCCTAGTGATGCCATTATTGGAACGGACGATGCCGACAATTTGGTTGGTGACGAAAAAGATAATCGCATTGATGGTAAAGCCGGTGATGATACGATTTCCGGTGGGACAGGTGATGACATCCTCAATGGTGGTATTGGCAACGATGTACTCAACGGTGATGTCGGTAGTGATATTCTTAAAGGTGGTAAAGGCATCGACACCCTCAGAGGCGGTGCAGATGCCGACATCTTTAAATTCGTCGCGGGCGATAATGGTGATGTTCCAAGTGCCACAGTATTTGACACAATTCTTGATTTTGAATCTAAATCAGATGTCATCGACTTCAATTCTGCATTGACTCGCGTGAATAAAGCAACGACAGCGGCGAGTGGCGTTGCAGCCATTTCAGCATCGACGAGTATTGCAACATTCAAAGCAACTGATAAAACGTTTGACCAACACCTTACTGCTGTTGAGGCAGGACTTACTAAATCGAGTGCGGCTGCGAATGGTGGAATAGCCCCTATTGCAAATAATTTCGCGCTTTGGAAAGAAGGTTCGGACGTTTATTTGTTTGTCACTGATGGTGAAGCGGGAATCACTGCCGATGATGTTTTGATTCAATTGACAGGTATTACTTTAAGCGCGAAAAATGTGTTGTTAGACGGCAATATCACCGCTTTGTGATTTTAGTTTTTATCTGAAATAAAAACCGCCTTTCTGTGAACAAACAGGGGGCGGTTTTTTTATTTGACACTATTCAATTTAGGGTATGAAAAAATGAAAAAGTTAGTTTCATCATTAGTTTTAAGTATGTTTGTATCTGGTGTTGCCTTTGGTGATATTTTTCCTTGTCATAGTAACGAGAGGCTTCTGGATACAACGGTTAAAGTTCAAGGACTTAAAAACGGTAAAACCGCAAATGGGAGTGTACTCGTGCTTGTCGTTGACACAGTTAGTGGTCGCCGAACCGTTACAAAAGTTCAAAATAATGTGCCAATCAGTAAAGGTTACAAGTTCAATCAAGCGCGTCTATTCTTTGTTTCAGCAGCACTTCTTAAAGAGGTGGGTAACAATATCAATAAAATTGATTTTGATGGCAATGGCAGTGGCGGTCTTACTTCGTCATCTGCTGCAACGATTTTTAAAGGAGATCCCATTGTGGATTCTAGTGAATTAAATAACGATCTCACCGTTGCCCCCATCGATTTACCCTCATCTACGGAGCCATGTGTTGACAGGGATAGCCCACTGAATAGCCGATCCGTCATTTACACTATTAAGTAAGCGTCGGTTTTTATGTTGCCTTACGAATTAGAATTCCTAATCGCACTCTGTCTTACTATTTCAATAGAGTTTGTGGTCATTGTATTTTTGATAAAGGTTTTCTACGAAAAGGAAGAATTCAACATACGGGAGATTATTTGGGCTGGAGCATTACCATCGATGGCAACACTCCCGTATGTTTGGTTTGTATTCCCGTATTTTGTTGCTAACCGTCACATTTACGTGATTTCGGTTGAAGTTTTTGCCGTTATTGTAGAGAGCTTTATTATTGCTTTAATTTTGAGAATAGGACTGAAACAAGGCTTTCTATTTTCTTTCATTTCCAACATGGTTTCTGCAACTTTGGGTTTCTTTTTGGAAGGTATGATAGTGGACTTCTTGCTTAATTCGAACTGAGCCTCATACGATTTCAGCCCCTTTCATTGTGTTTATCGGAAATGCACAAGCAGTAACAGTCGTTCCCACGCTTAACAACAAGCCCATTACATTTTTTAGGCGAGAGTTCCTTTGATGGCACAAGTGGCGCAGTACGTTTTACAGCAGATTCACAAACTGTTGTTCAGGTTGATATGAACGGTGATAAAGTTCCCGATATGGAAATCGAATTAACGAATTTTCGATTCTTAGTAACGGATGATTTTGTGTTGGTGAAGTTGGTTTAAGTTTTTCGTAGGGGGGGGTAAACCCACCTCTACAAATTTATTGAAAAACCGCTCTTTGTAGAAATGCAATGGGTGGTTTTTTTGATTAAAAATTATTTCAACGCGCCTTTATGTCCTTGTGATAAACGCAAAATTCCACGCAAAATATCGACCTCTTTACTGCGTAATTCGGCGCGGTTATACATACGGCGTAAACGACGCATCAATGATTCTTCTTTTTCAGGGTGCATAAAACCAATGTCGGCTAAGGCTTTCGCAAGATGGTTATAAAATAATTCCATTTGATGATTAGTTGCTAATTCCTGTTCGTCTTCGTCACCAACAACCTTACGTGTCACCTCGCCATTCTGTGCGGCAATGAATAATTCATAACATACGACTTGAACAGCCGCTGCGATATTGAGCGAACTGTAATTTTCGTTACACGGAATGTGTAATAAATAACGACACAAATCTAATTCTTCATTTTTCAAACCCGAATTTTCGCGCCCAAATATAATCGCAATTTTTTCATGTTCGGATTCGGCAATAACTCTCTCTGCACATTCACGTGGTGTGACTTCAGACCAACTAATTGTGCGACTTCGTGCGCTCGCCCCGATCACTAATGTACAATCTGAAATCGCCTCCCGCAAAGTGCTATAAATTTTTGCACGTGCCAAAATATCATCTGCGCCTGCCGCCCGAGCCGTGGCATCAGCATGAGGAAAAGTTTTCGGTGAAACTAGACATAAATTGGTCATCGTCATGTTTTTCATTGCACGCGCCACCGCGCCGATATTTCCAGAATGCGACGTTTCAACTAAGACGATTTTAATATGAGAAAGCAAAACAAATTCCTGTGGTCTAAAAAAGAACTAAGTTTAACAAAAGATTTGTTAAACTTAGCCTTTAATCCGCTCATTTAAAAAAAGAAAATTCTATGCAACAACCCATGCTCAATATCGCGGTTCGTGCCGCTCGTAATGCTGGCGACATCATTCTTCGTTCTGCCAATAAGGCCACCCATTTGGAAATAGAACATAAGGGTAAAAATGATTTTGCCACCGAAATCGACCGACTTGCTGAACGTGAAATTATTTCAATCATCAAAGCCGCTTATCCCGAACACAGCATTTTGGCTGAAGAAAGTGGTGAACACGAAGGCAATGAATATCAGTGGATTATTGACCCACTTGATGGCACGACAAATTTCATTCACGGTTTTCCACAATATGCGGTTTCAATTGCATTGAAAGTTAAAGGACGATTGGAAGTCGGCGTAGTTTATGACCCGTTGCGCGACGAATTATTTACGGCAAAACGTGGCGGTGGCGCGATGTTAAATAATCGTCGGCTTCGTGTCACTGGCTTAACGAGTATGAAAGGCGCGTTAATTGGCACGGGATTTCCGTTTAAAGTTCCACAACATTTAGATGCTTATTTAGAAATGTTCCGCGCCGTAACACTTGATTCTGCCGGCATTCGCCGTGCTGGCTCAGCCGCCCTTGATTTAGCCTATTTAGCTGCTGGACGATTAGATGCTTTTTGGGAAATTGGACTTAAAGAATGGGATATGGCGGCAGGTATTTTACTTGTCAAAGAAGCGGGCGGTGTAGCGACTGATTTTTCGTTTAAAGATGATTATTTAGAGTCGGGCAACTTAATTGCTGGTAGTCCACGTATGCACCAATTGATTTATCAATTAGTGGAGCCGCATGTTACGGACGCATTGAAATAATTTTATACTGGCCGTTACGCTGTCTATACGTGTTTAAAATGCCGTTAAATGATTGACAGTCATAGCTTTTAGCAACATAATTCGTACCTTTCAAATCCTTTTAAAATTAACTTCATAGAGAGATCATGGCTAATTCACCACAAGCAAAAAAACGTGCAAGACAAGCAGAAAATAACCGTGTTCGTAACGCGGGACAACGTAGTAAATTACGCACTTTTGTAAAAAAAGTATTAGCGGCAATTAAATCTGGCGATAAAGAACAAGCTGTTGCTGCATTCAAAGTTGCAGAATCTGTTTTAGATTCATCAGTGAATAAAGGCATTATTCATAGAAATAAAGCGGCTCGCGGTAAAAGCCGTTTGAATGCAAAAGTTAAAGCGTTAGTTTTAGCTGCCGTTTAAATTCAAATCTGTAGAGGCGTTGCGCTGCAGCGTCTCCAGACAACAAAAATATCTCATTTCTAGCCGCTTGCGGCTTTTTTTATTTCTAGCCCTCGAAAAAATCATGAATGAAATCGATTGGAATCAATACGCTTTAGAAACACAAGCCATCCGCGCTGGTCAGCATCGCACTCACGAAGACGAACACAGTATGCCTATTTTTATGACTTCGAGTTATGTGTTCAAAAGCGCGGCGGATGCGGCGTTACGATTTACAGGTCAGCAAGCCGGTAATATTTATTCACGATTTACAAACCCAACTGTAGCCGCATTTCAAGATCGTTTGGCGTTAATGGAAAAAGGTGAACGTTGTTTGGCATTTTCGTCGGGTATGGCGGCGATTATGGCGGTGGGAATGGGATTACTAAAAGCAGGTGATCACGTTGTTTGCTCTCGCAGTGTATTTGGTAACACGGTTTTGATGTTTCAAAATTATTTCGGCAAATTTGGTGTGGAAACAGATTTTGTGGATTTAACCGATGTCAGCGCGTGGGCGGCAGCTATTAAACCAAATACGCGCTTTTTGTTTTTGGAAACACCGTCAAATCCGTTAATTGAAATCGCCGATATTCGAGCTTTAGCGGACGTGGCACACGCTCGTAATTGTCTACTTGTCGTCGATAATTGTTTTTGTACGCCAGCATTGCAAAAACCATTGGCGTTAGGTGCGGATATTGTGGTTCATTCTGCAACGAAATATATTGATGGACAAGGGCGTTGTGTCGGTGGTGCGGTGGTGGCGAGTGATGACATTATCGAGAAATATATTTATCCCTATTTGCGAACGGGCGGCGCAACGATGAGTGCGTTTAATGCGTGGATATTTCTGGGCGGACTGGAAACACTCGCCGTGCGAATGAAGGCGCATTGTGATAATGCAACAGCATTGGCGCATTGGTTAGTTGAACAACCCGCAATTTCAAAAGTGAATTACCCTGCTTTAAAAACGCATGCTCAACATGAATTGGCGAAAATTCAACAAAGTCATTTTGGTGGCGTAGTGAGTTTTGAGGTTGATGGCGGTAAAGAAGCGGCGTGGCGATTGATTGATTCGACACAAATGTTGTCGATTACCGCAAATTTGGGTGATGTAAAAACCACAATCACCCATCCAGCAACAACAACACATGGTCGATTAACACCCGAAGCTCGCGCTTTAGCAGGCATTAACGGCAATTTAGTACGCATTTCGGTTGGCTTAGAATCCATCGAAGATATTAAAGCTGATTTAGCGCGTGGACTTTAGCCACTGAGTAGCGCGTCTAGTTTCCCCGATTTTTGCAAAGCATTCAAATCATCAAAACCGCCGACGTGCAAATCGCCAATGTAAATTTGCGGTACTGTTCGGCGTTGCGTTTTACGCATCATTTCTTCGCGTTGCCCTTCCTTTTCATCCACGTTAATTTCTGTGTAAGTCGCATTTTTACTATCGAGTAAATGTTTTGCCATTGAACAGTAACCACAGCGGTTTGCGGTATAAATTAAAATATTCGTCATGTGTTAAATTATTCCAAAAAGTTGCATTGTAACGCGCTGCGTCTCTTTTTTTATTTGTGATCAAGCAATGGATATTTTTTATTTAAATACTCGCCCAAATAAATCGCACCAGTTTCACTCAAGTGGTTGTCATCACGATAAAGCATTTTTTGATCTTTAATCGCCCAACAATAATCGGCATCGCAGAATGCGGGGACAGTATCCCAAATAATTATTTCAGGGAATTCATTTAAAACCGGTGTTACCAAATCAAGATAAATTTGATGATTTTTTTCAACCTGTTCACGTGGTGTGGCACATGGCGTTTTTACAGAATTTTTGCTAATGCGCCACGGACGAGTTATACAATCAGCAGGATTAAATTCTAATTCTGGAATATCAGTGATAAAAATAACCCGTTTGTGTGCTGCGAGCAGCTGTTGAAATGTTTCTCGCATCGTTTGTTGAAAAAGAAACGCTGTATTTTCTTTGTCTACGTTTAATTTTTTAAATTTGTTGTGTGGCAATTTCGCATCATTTAGCCCATCAATTATAAGTTTATCTCGGTTACTCACGATGACGGTGTGAATTGATTCTGTTGCAAGTACAAAATTTAATGCTTTGTGCATAGATTCATGACATTTATCCGTTAACGTATCAAAAAAGGGCGAGCAACCACTTCCACTCAAATTCAAGATATTGTCATTTTTAAAATAATTGTTTTTCAATAAAGCGGGATAAAAGTGATTTGCGTGACTGTCACCGAGCAAAACAACTGACATTGGTTTTTCGATATTTTGAACAAGGCAAAAAACATATTCTCCGAATTTATCGGTACATTCTTTTTGTCTCAACCACTTCGCTTTCCACGGAGCTTGCCCTAATTCGCCTTCTTTCCAATTTTTTGCATAGTTGAACCGTTCAGGATAACCCGCATGTTGTTGAATGTAATAGCCGACTGAACCCACAAACAACAAGCTGGCTAATAAACCAACCGTAGTACCTTTGTGATTCCAAAACCGTAATTTTTTTTCAACAAGTTGATACGTCAGCCATGCTAATAAAACGCTCAAAAATAAAGCGAACAAGCGCAAATAGCTTTTGGGTTTATCCATTTCAATTGTCCGCATCAACGCCAGCAAAGGCCAATGCCACAAATAAAGTGGATAACTTATTAAGCCCAACCATACAGCCGCTTTGCTAGCTAAAACTTTCCGGTTAAACCACGCTTGTTCACCCGCTAAAATCAAACCCGCTGCACCCAATGTTGGCAATAATGCCCAACCATTTGGAAAAATTATTTTGGTATTGTCTAAGCCAATCCACGCACCGACGATTAACGACAAACTCAACCACGCTAATATGTTTGGTGCGTTATGATTTTTTGAAAAGGGTAATTTTGCTAGCAAATCATCAAAACGTTGCCGCTGATATAAATTGATGTGTGCAACGAAACTGCCAATCAATAATTCCCAAGCGCGAGTTTGAGGAAAGAAAAATACCCCCGTTGGATTTTGGTCAATTAGTAAGACATTTAACGTGAAAGAACTCAGTAAACTTAACGTGATGATAATCAACGCATTGCTTTTAAAGCGTGCCGTAAGCATCAACAATAATGGAAAAATTAAATAAAATTGTTCCTCAATACCCAGTGACCACAAATGCAACAGCGGTTTAAATTCGGCATCCGTGTCAAAATAGCCCGCCTCACTTTGTAAAACGAGATTAGAAATATAAACTGCACCCGCAGCAACGTGTTTGCCTAGAGCTTGATATTCATCGGCGAGCAGTGAAAACCAACCGAAGGTTAAACAAAAAATCAGTACAACCAGCAACGCGGGAAAAATACGTTTAATACGTCGACTGTAAAAATCGACTAGATTAAATTCGCCTTGCGCTTGTGATTTAAGAATGATGCTGGTGATTAAATAACCCGAAATTACAAAAAAAATATCAACGCCAATAAAACCACCTTTAATAAACCGTGGGAAACCGTGAAAAATTAAAACCAGTAAAATAGCGACAGCGCGAAGCCCGTCTATATCGGGGCGATAGTTTAAGTGTTGATTCTGGGTCATAAAAGGTAAGTATTTGGAATTGTTTTGGAACGAAAATGGAAAAATTAGAAAAAATACTTGTGGTTGCCATGCCTTATTTGGGCGATGTTTTACTGGCTACACCGCTAATTCATTCATTGCGTGTGGCATATCCAAACGCACAACTTGACGTGTTGGCATTTAAAAATACACAAGTCATGTTAGATGGCAATCCAGATGTTAATAACGTGTTAACAGCCTTGCATCGTGCCAGTTTTCGAGAACAATGTCAGCTTATTTGGCAAATTTTTCGCCGTTATGACGCAGTTTTTACTTTACCGACGAGTGACCGTGCTTTTTTTTATAGTCTTTTCGCGGCATCATTGCGAATAAATGCCGTGCCACCAAAACCAAAAACGGGGTGGTGGAAACGTTTTTTTGTTCAGCATTGGGTGGAATTTGACGACGATAAAACACACACCGTTTTGCAGCATTTAAAATTACTAAATCTAATAGATGTTGAACCACGTTATACATTAGTACCTCCACAAGTTAAAAATCCGACTGACGTGGCAAAGAAATTTTCGTTTATGATGCAAAATCGTTACGCCGTTTTGCATTGCTGTCCACAATGGACGTACAAACAATGGACTTCTGAAAATTGGCTACTCGTTGCGCGACATCTTTTGACTGTGAATATCATGCCTGTTTTTTCAGGTGGTAATACTCCTGATGAACTCGCTTATATTGAAAATTTAGTGACGCAACTCCCCGATACGGTTATCAATTTAGCTGGTAAAACGTCGCTCGCTGAACTGACTGAAATCATAAAAAATGCCCAATTTTTTGTCGGTGTTGATACGGGGGCAACACATCTAGCGGCTGCCACAGGCGTTCCTGTGATTGCACTTTTTGGCGCGACAAATCCTGTTGTGTGGTCGCCATTTCCGTTCGATTATCAAAATAACGAAAATCCTTTTGTCCAAAAAGGTTCGCAACACGTTGGTAATATTCATTTATTACAAGGCGAAGGTGATTGCGTGCCATGTCAATTGGAAGGTTGTGACAGGAATCGAAACAGCCGTAGTCGTTGTTTAGATGAATTGTCTGCCGAATGTGTTAATACTTTGGTGAATCAATTGCTAAATTCTGATAACCAGTGATTGTGTTAGAATTCGCACAAACTCAAATCCATTTTAAATTTAGAACACCATGAATCCACTCAAATATGCCGTGACTTTTGCTTGTTACAATCAGATTGATTACACACGCCAATGCGTCGATAGTCTAACTAAGCATGGCTTTGATTTAAGTCGTTTAGTCGTTGTCGATAACGGTTCAAGCGACGGTACTCGCGAGTATTTGGAAAGTTTGCCGTTGGGTGGTCGAATTTTTAACGACGCAAATCTGGGTTGTGGTGTGGCGTGGAATCAAGGTGCATTAGCGTTGCAAGCCGAATGGACGGTGATTATGAACAATGATGTTTTGGTTTGTGAGAATTGGCTAGAAAATTTAATTAACGTCGCGGAGCAAAATAATTTAAAAATTGTTTCACCGTCGCTGATTGAGGGCGCGTTGGATTACGATTTTGATGCGTTTGCAAAAGATGCAATTGGTAAAATGAAAAATGCGTTGCGTTTAGGCGGACGGCACGCAGTTTGTTTAATTGTTCATAATTCCGTTTGGCAAGAAATTGGCTATTTTCAACCCATTCCAAAATTATTGGGTTATGAAGACACCCTATTTTTCAATGAAGCAGAAAAAGCAGGAATTACTTGTGCAATCACAGGGGCATCATGGTTGCATCATTACGGTTCAGTCACACAAACAGCCATGAAACAAGAACGTGGTCTAGCGGCAAAAGATGGTTTAGGTTATCGCTACAATTACCGCTTATTAAAACAAAGTTGGCTTGAGAGAAAATTGCGAAAAATGGCAAAACTTCGTCAAGCAAAACAGTGGTGCGAAGACGAGTTGCAAAAATACGGCATGACCATGCACGGCACGCGAGTGGACAGTAATTTTAAATGGCAATGACACTCTCCGTTATCATCATTACCAAAAACGAAGCAACGCATATTGCCCAATGTTTGGAATCCATAAAATGGGCAGATGAAATTATCGTTTTAGATTCGGGAAGCGTGGATGAAACGATTTCGATTTGTCGGCAATTTACACCGCACGTTTTTGAAACTGATTGGCAAGGTTTTGGTGTTCAAAAACAACGCGCTTTAAACAAAGCGACCGGTGATTGGGTTTTATCCATTGATGCGGACGAAATTATCACGCCCGAACTCCGTGCTGAAATTGAACAGGCAATCCGTCAAAATCAACACGATGCTTTTTTGTTGCCACGATTGTCGAGTTATTGTGGCAAATTTATCAAACACAGTGGTTGGTATCCCGATTATATTTTGCGTTTATTTCGTCGTGAATTAGGGCATTTCACCAATGACGTAATTCATGAACGAGTTGTTGTAAATGGAAAAACAGGTAAATTGACATCGCCAATTTTGCACGAATCGTACAGCGATTTAAGCGAAGTTTTAGAAAAAGTGAATAGTTATTCATCACTAAACGCGCAAAAACTATTTGAACACGACGTTAACAGTTCACTATCAAAAGCAATTTTTCGTGCCTTGTGGAAATTTACCCAAACCTATTTTATTAAAGCCGCATTTTTGGACGGTAAACACGGTTTAATGTTAGCGATTTCAAGCGCAGAAAGCGTCTATTACAAATATCTAAAATTGCTCGAACTGCAAAATAAATGCCGCTGAAAATCGCTCATATCAATTTAGCAAAAGGTTTGCGCGGTGGTGAAAATCAGACCTTGGCGATTATCGAAGGTCTAACTTGTTTTGACGTTGAGCAAACGTTGGTTTGCCGTAAAAATAGTCCACTTGAACAACAAGCCACAAAACTCAACATTTTTGTTATTGCGATTCAAAAGCCATTTTTGCTGAACGTAAAAAAATTAAAATCGTTCGATTTATTTCATGTTCACGAAGGGCGCAGTATTTATTTTGCGTTAGCGGCACATTTTTTATTTCAAAAGCCATATTTAGTCACACGTCGTGTTTTGAATAAACCGCATGAAAAATGGCTCACAAAATTAGCGTATAAAAAAGCCGCGCTGATTGTTTCAATTTCCAAAAAAATTGATGCTGTGATGCGTGAGTTTTGTCCAACTCAGCAATTTAAAATGATTCCTGATATTGCTCGTAGGCTTGAATGCAATTCTCAAGAAGTCGCCAATTTAAAAGTACCATTCGAGGGTAAACTTATTATCGGTCACGTTGGCGCGTTAGATGATTCGATAAAAAATCAGTCGTTAATTTTGAAAGCCGCAAACCAATTACGCGAACATGAAAACATTGTTTTTATGTTGTTAGGTGTGGGCAAAGATGAAGCACAACTAAAAAATTTAGTCACCGAATTGAATTTAAAAAATGTCATGTTTGAAGGATTTAAAACCAACATTGCCGACTATTTCGCGCTATTTGATATTTTTGTTTATCCATCCAAAGAAGAAGGTTTAGGCTCGGCGATTTTGGAAGCGTTTCATTTTAAAAAACCTGTGATTGCTGCGAATGTTGGCGGTATTCCTGATATTTTGGGCGATAACGACTATGGGTTGCTCATCAATCCGTTCGATACTGATGAATTGAGTAATGCAATTATGAAGTTGTATCAAAACGTAGCCTTGCGAAATCACTACGCCGAAGCGGGTTTTAAACGAAAAGATGCCTTTAGTTCCGATAAAATTTGCCGCGATTATCACCAGCTTTATCAACAAATTCTTAACATTCATGCCTAAGCAAAAAACCAATTTAGAAATTTACAAACGCCTCATCATTTACGTCAAACCACATCGCCGATTATTTTTCATCAGTATTGTTGGTTTTTTGGTTTATTCGGCGACGCAACCGTTATTCGCGCAGATGATTCAAGAAATCATCGACACGTTGCAAGCTAAATCACACGAAAAATTGTATTACTTACCGTTGTTGTTTAGTGGTTTGATTATCGTGCGTGGCATTGGTTCGTATTTTGGTAATTACTTTTTAGCCAAAGTGTCGTCGAATGTAATTCATACGTTGCGTTGCGAAATTTTTGAAAAATACACCCAATTGCCCACTGCACATTTTGATTCTAACAATAGCGGCTACATGATTTCACGTATCACCCACAACGTGAATCAAGTCGCGCAAGCCACGACTGATGCGGTTCGAAAAGTTGTACAAGAAGGTTTGACGGCATTGGGTTTGCTGGGCTATTTGTTTTATATGGATTGGCGGTTGTCACTGATTTTTTTAGTGATTACGCCGATTATTGCGTGGCTGGTGCGCTACGTTAGCAAACGTCTTCGAATGCTCAGTAAAAAAATTCAAGAATCCATTGGCGACATGACGCATATCACGTCTGAATTGGTGAATGGACATCGTGTGGTTCGCAGTTATGGCGGCGAAGATTATGAACGCCAACGTTTCATCGAGAGTAGCGAACCTAACCGTCGGCAATCGTTAAAACTTATCAGCACCTCCGCGATTCATAACCAAATCATGCAGCTGATTATTGCGATTGCGTTAGCTGTTCTAATGTACGCCGCGTTATTTTTTATGGAACAAGCGAGTGTGGGTTCATTTGTCGGTTATTTAACGGCGGCGTTTTTATTGCCACGTCCGATTCGCCAACTCAGTGACGCAAACAGCGATATTCAACGTGGAATTGTTGCTGCGGAATCACTTTTTGAAGTGTTAGACGAAGCCGCTGAAATCGACGATGGCGTTTATAACGTGCCACGTTGTCGCGGTGATTTGGAATTTAAACACGTTACCTTTTGTTATGACGGCACAGACGAACCCGCTTTGCGCGACATTAGTTTTATAGCCAAAGCCGGTGAAACCGTTGCGTTAGTGGGGGCATCAGGCGGCGGGAAAAGTACGTTGGTAAATTTGGTTTCACGTTTTTACCGTTATGAGCAGGGCGAAATCTTGCTTGATGGTGTGAATATTAACGCTTACCAGTTGAGCAATTTGCGTCATCAAATCGCGTTGGTGAATCAACAAGTGACATTATTCAACGATACGATTGCGAACAATATTGCGTATGGCGCGTTAGCCGGCGCAAGTCGTGAAGCCATAACGCAAGCCGCAACCGATGCGTATGCAATCGAATTTATCAACAAATTTGATGCGGGTTTAGATACTGAAATTGGGGAAAACGGCGTGAAATTATCAGGCGGTCAACGGCAACGTTTAGCGTTAGCGCGAGCATTATTGAAAGACGCGCCATTATTGATTTTAGATGAGGCAACGTCAGCTTTAGATACTGAATCGGAGCGTTACATTCAAGCGGCGTTACAAAAAGTGATGGGCAATCGCACCACGCTTGTTATCGCGCATCGGTTATCGACGATTGAAAATGCGGACAAAATTTTGGTGATTGACGCAGGGCGGATTGTTGAAGAAGGCACGCACCGCGAATTATTGGCTAAAAATGGCGCGTACACTCGTTTGCACGCAATTCAATTTAAAGACCATGAGGAATCATAATGGATAAAACGCACGCAACTCGTCTAATCGTCTTAGATACCGAAACCACAGGATTAAGCACGCAAGACGGCAACCGGATTATCGAAATTGGTTGTGTGGAATTGATTGACCGCCGATTAACAGGCAATAATTTTCACGTTTATATCAATCCAGAGCGCGACAGTGAAGAAGGTGCGCTCAGAGTTCACGGATTAACGACCGCATTTTTAGCAGACAAACCTAAATTTGCCGATGTGGCGACTGCTTTTATCGATTACATTAAAGACAGTGAATTAGTGATTCACAACGCGCCTTTTGACGTGGGATTTTTGAATTATGAATTGGCGCGATTACCAAATGGGCAGACGATTGAAGCACTTTGTCCCGTTTTCGATACGCTTGCTGATGCCAAAAAACGTTATCCTGCCCAACGCAATAATTTAGATGCGCTATGCAAACGGTATGGCGTAGATAATACGCATCGTGAATTGCATGGCGCGTTACTTGACGCGCAGATTCTCGCCGATGTTTTTTTATTGATGACGGGCGGGCAATTTTCGTTAATGCAAGAAAGCCGTGCTGAAACCGCTGCTGCCGAAATAGCTAACGCAACGCCTGTAATACGCATTTTAGCCAATCGTCCGCCATTGCTGATTTTGCGTTGCACCGATGAAGAATTACACGCCCACGAAGCCCGTTTAGACACCATTAAAGAGTGTTTGTGGCGACAAGAATTAACCTAAATTTTTAACCTTTTATGCTGAGCTTTTTATGACAAATATTCATTCAGACAAGATTTTAATTCTCGATTTCGGCTCGCAATATACGCAATTGATTGCACGTCGAATTCGTGAAATCGGTGTGTATTGCGAAATTTATTCGTGCGAATGCAGCGATGCTGAAATTCAAAATTTTGCGCCAAACGGCATTATTTTATCGGGCAGTCCTGAAAGTGTGACCGAAGGTAATACGCCGCGTGCGCCGCAGATTGTTTTTGAATTGGGCATTCCCGTTTTAGGTATTTGCTACGGAATGCAAACCATGACGCAGCAACTCGGTGGTAAAGTCGAAACTTCTGACCACCGTGAATTTGGTTACGCGCAAATTCGGGCGCGTGGACATTCCAAATTATTGTCGGGTATCGAAGACCATTTATCCGCCGAAGGGTTTGGCTTGCTGGATGTTTGGATGAGTCATGGCGACCGCGTGGTGGATTTACCCGAAGGGTTTAAATTGATTGCCAGTTCAGACGGTGCGCCGATTGCAGGTATGGCAAACGAAGACAAAAATTTCTACGCGCTGCAATTTCATCCTGAAGTCACGCACACCAAACAAGGCGGACGGATTTTGTCACGTTTTGCGTTGGAAATTTGCGGCTGTGCGGCGTTGTGGAATTCGAGCAATATCATCGAAGACAGCATCAAAGCCGTGCGTGAAAAAGTCGGCAATGATGAGGTGATTTTAGGTTTATCAGGTGGTGTGGATTCGTCGGTGGTTGCAGCGTTATTGCACAAAGCGATTGGCACGCAACTCACTTGCGTGTTTGTTGATACGGGTTTATTGCGTCTGCACGAAGGCGACCAAGTGATGGCGATTTTCGCACAGCATTTGGGCGTAAAAGTGATTCGTGTCGATGCGGAAGAACGTTATTTAAACGCTTTAGCCGGTGAAAACGACCCAGAGAAAAAACGCAAAATTATCGGCAATTTGTTCATTGAAATTTTTGACGAAGAAGCCGCGAAACTCGCAAACGCAAAATGGCTCGCGCAAGGCACAATTTATCCTGACGTGATTGAATCGGCTGGCGCGAAAAGTGGCAAAGCGCATCTCATCAAATCGCATCACAACGTCGGTGGTTTGCCTGAAAATATGAAAATGAAATTGGTCGAACCGTTGCGCGAATTGTTCAAAGACGAAGTACGAAAACTCGGCGTGGAACTCGGTTTGCCTGCGGATATGGTTTATCGTCATCCTTTTCCAGGGCCTGGTTTGGGCGTGCGGATTTTGGGCGAAGTGAAAAAAGAATATGCCGATTTGTTACGTCAAGCCGATGCGATTTTTATCGAAGAACTTTATAAAAATGATTTGTACGACAAAGTGAGCCAAGCGTTTGCAGTGTTTTTGCCTGTGAAATCGGTTGGCGTAATGGGCGACGGGCGACGTTATGATTATGTGATTGCGATTCGTGCAGTGGAAACTATTGATTTTATGACAGCGCGTTGGGCGCATTTGCCGTATGAATTTTTAGATTTGATTTCGCGGCGCATTATTAACGAAGTCGCGGGGATTTCGCGGGTCACTTACGATATTTCTGGAAAACCACCTGCTACGATTGAGTGGGAATAAATTTTTAACAAAAAATCAAGGACAAACCCCATGTGAATACGCTGTTTGTTGATATGTTCGCACATATAGGTAAAATGTATTCCATTCCACCCCCCAGTTGAGTTCGTTTCAAAAATGTAACTTATTCACTGAGGGGTTTATTTTTTGTGATATTTAACGATTTCAAGATGACGAACAATACACAGCAAAACAACGTTGTTCCTAGTGATACTGCGGTAATGGTTGAGAAACCTATATCAGTGGATGAGCTAAAAGCAACGATAGATGGGCTTTCAACAAAGTTGCAAGCAACTACTGACTTAACTGATGATTTAATTAGTGCTTCTGGAAATCTGGTGTCTCATGCCGATACAGCAATATCAATATCAAGTCAGGCGATGGCTCATGCAGATGCTGTACTGACGAATTATTTTGCTGTATTTTCAATTTTTGTAACGGTTGCAATTGCTATAGCTGGTTGGCTGATAAGTAAATCAAATGAAGAACACATAAAAAAGGCGAGTGATAAAATTGCCAACGATCTAATGAACAATGACGAATTTGTATCTAGGTTTGCTAGAGAAATGTTAAAAAGTGATGGTCTAATGAACAATTTGAACACAGTAATAGAATCGTTAGTTAAAGAACAAGCTGATAAATCCAACAATGTTATAAAAGAAAAATTACATGATTTGGCAGATAACCTAAAGTGAATAAAATGAACTCAATATTAGCGTTAAAAGACATTTCAAAAATAGAGCCTTTCGAGCTAATCATAAAGGCAGGAATCACCAAGGCACCAGTTGATGTATTTGCTTTGGCTAATAGCCTTGATATTGTCGTTGATACGTCTTTTAGTGTGGAAAAAGACCTATCGTTAGCTGGTGAAATTTATATTGATAAAGAAAATGTAAAGCCTGTTATTTGGGTTAATCCATTGGACTATAAAACCAGACAGCGTTTTACAATGGCGCATGAAATTGCTCACTTAGTTAATGACATTATTCCTAATCTTAATCATCCTGACACTATTGAGCCATTCCTTGATAGTGTAAATAGCTTAAAAAGAGATGGTAGCCAAGATCCAAGAGAATTCAGAGCGAATGAATTTGCAGCACAATTGCTTATGCCAGTGGATTTCATCATTGATGAAGCCACAAAGATTATCGCTAACTACAAAAAAGAGAATGGCGAAGGGGCAAAGTTACTTAAAGATGAACTTTCGAGTCAATTAGCTACTATTTTTGAAGTGTCTAAACAAGCTATGACAATCAGACTGTCTCGCTTGTTATAAGTTGTAAATCTCCATGAGGGAATTGTTTTATTATCTTATTGTCATCACATTGTTCAACACCTAGCGAACCGTCAGGAACTAATAATCCTGCCGTTTCGCTGCACGAAATTCTTGGTCATCCTCAACATCAACATAAACCTCCTCCGAAAACGGCGGTGTGCAGATAGCTAGAAAAATCAAATCTTCCGTACCAATGTTGATGATGCGTTGACGACACATCGAAGGAATCAACACCACATCGCCCACCGTGACATCTTGCGGCGGTAATTCACCAACTTCCATACGTCCTATACCGTTGAGAATGTAATAACGCTCGCTTGTTCCCCGCAATTTATGCCAACACGTTGTTACGCCGATTTCAACTCTGATTCTTGCAATTGAAACTTCTGAATCATCTAGCGAGTTTGATAATTCCGTCACGAAACATAACTCTGGTGTATAGAATTCGTTGTTGAGATTTTGTCGTTTGATGGCTTCTTTCACTGATAACTCCGCTTTTCCATATTCTTTTTTTCGATGATTTTATCTAAAAATAACATTTTTCAAGTCTACAAACTTTTTCTATCATCGCTGCCAACAAACGAGACTTTGTTACTTTTCCTGCAATAACTTTAAACCGGAGTTAACCCATGCAAACAACACAAGAAAATTACAATGATTCATTCGGATTATCGGAATTTTTCGATATGTTAAGCGATGAATTTATGAGACAAACAGGATTTGGTGCTTACGCTTACATTACGCCCTTAGAAATACATGACGTGTATCAAGAATTCCAAAAAGAGCAAACGCCTATTCGCAATTTTGCTCATGATTATGTGCGTACTCGCGTTTAGTCAAACTCCGAAGCCGCCACTAGAACCGCGCAATAGCGGTTTAGTGGTTGGATAGTTCATTCAGTTTATGTCTATGTAACGCCAACCATTGCAATGCAATGACTGGAATCGCCGAATCAATTTCATTGCTTTCCACCATGCGATAAGCCTCAGAAAATGGTACCGCACGTACTAAAATATCTTCATGTTCTTCTGCTAAACCGTGTATGCCCCCGACATTTTCGCTATTTATGAGTCCGCAAAACAACGTAATTTGTTCGGACGAACCACCTGGTGACAAATAAAATGAATTGATACGAATCAAATCCAAAATTTCACAACCCGCTTCTTCTAAGGATTCACGTCGCGCCACATCTTCAGCGGTTTCGTCGTCTTCTATAACGCCCGCCACAATTTCAATCAACCACGGCGTGTTAATTGGATTTTCAGCTGCACCAATTCGAAATTGTTCGATTAAAATAACTTCGTCACGTTTTACATCGTACAACACCACCGCAACACAATTGCCCCGTACAAATAATTCGCGCGTGATTTCACCACTCCAACCGCCAGCAAACAACGTGTGTTGCAAACGTTGTTTTTCCATGCGAAAAAAGCCGTGATACACGGTGTCTTGGTTTAGAATTTTCAGGTCTTTTTTCATGTTATAATTGCGCCAAATCAAGGTTTTAAAGGAAATATAGATGCTGCACGATAGACCAATCTCCCCGCATTTACAAATTTACACCCTGCCAATTACAGGAATAATTTCAATCACTCATCGTTTGACGGGCGTATTTTTAGCCGTCGGTTTAATCGGTATCGTAGTGATGCTGCTGCAAATTCGAAACGGAATGCTGTCTTACCTGCAAATGCAATCGATATTGCAATTCTTACCGATAAAACTGTTAGTTGCAGGCTTTATTTACGCGCTCATTTTTCATTTATGTCATGGCATTCGGCATTTAATTTGGGATGTTGGACATAGTTTTTCGCGCGACACGTTGACACGTTATGCACTGATGGAAATTTTCGCATCGCTCATTTTAACGGTTATTACGTTAGTGGTGTTGCTATGAAATCAGGCACGCATCATTGGTCGATGCAACGGCTTACCGCAATTTTATTGATTCCGCTGTCTTATTGGTTACTCACGTTTTTACAGCTTTGCTTGCATGCAAATTATTTTGAAATGACCGAATGGCTGGCGACACCTGTTAATCAAATTGGGTTAAGCATGTGGTTATTGGTCGTTTGTTATCACGCTGCAATCGGGTTGCAAGTCGTTTTAGAAGATTACGTTTCGCATCGTGGCAAACAATTCGCTGCCATTTGGACAGTACATTCACTTTTTGCTGGATTGGCGCTTAGTTCAATCGTACTTTTACTTCAGGGATAGAACTTTTATGTTGATGAAAACGCCAGTTTTTATACTCGACGAGACGCAGCTACTCGCTAACTTAATCACCTTGGCAGAAATTCGGCAAAAATCGGGGTGTAAAGTGCTTTATGCAATGAAAGCTCTGCCGTGTTCACGAGTGTTAGAAATCGCGAAACCTTTTGTCGATGGTTTTGCAGTAAGTTCGTTATTTGAAGCCCAACTTGCCCAAGAAATTCTAGCCGGACAAGGCGAAGTACATTTAACGACACCGGCGTTAATTGCAGATGAATTGTATGAATTAACGACGTTATGCACGCATATCAATTTTAATTCACTGACCCATCATGACCGCTACGCCTCGATTGTTCAGATGCAAGCCAAAATGGGTTTGCGCGTAAATCCAAAATTGTCTTTTTTAACGGATGAGCGATTTAATCCGTGTCGAAAACACTCTAAATTAGGCATTGATATTGATACGTTGTGGCAATCGAATTGTTTGGAATTAGAAGAAGTCAGCGGGTTACATTTCCATACCGTTTTTTCAGCAACTGATTTCAAGCCATTGCTGCAAACTATCGATAAATTACGTCGTTATTTTGGGCAGCAATTAGAAAAATTACAGTGGCTTAATTTCGGCGGTGGTTATTTGTTTCATAGTATTTCGGATTATCAGCCGTTTATTGATTTAGTGATTCAATTACGGCGTGAATTGAAAGTGGATATTTATATTGAGTTAGGCAATGGCATTGTTGGCAATGCAGCTTCGATAGTAGCCAGTGTGATTGATATTTTTGAGAGCGACGGTAAAACGGTGGCTATTTTGGATACGTCTGTGAATCATAATCCTGAAGTATTTGAATATCAGCGTTCACCCACTGTTTTGGAAAATGACCCCAAAGGAAATTACGGCGTAATTTTAGCAGGTGGGACGTGTTTAGCGGGTGATGTATTTGGCGAATATCGTTTTAAACATCCTCTACAATTGGGCGACAAAATTACATTTAAAAACGTCGGTGCATATACGTTAATTAAAGCTAACCGCTTTAATGGGCATAATTTACCGGATGTTTATTTACAACGCACAAACGGTGAATTGGAATTGCTCAAACAGTACACCTATCAAGATTATCAACAACAGTGGTTAATGGCTGCAACGCTTGTTTAACAACACTTTTAATACCAAATTTCAACCCACGCATATTTAAAATGACGACGATTCAACAACGCTTATCAGAACTTTTCGACGTACTACCCCAACATGAGCAAGATATTTTATTAGTCTTAGCGGTAATTTATGCCCCCATTGGACCATTAAATTTACAAAATACTTTAAAAATAGCAGGAATTGATCCCGTCACGATTAAATCGGTTAATCGGGATTTTCAAGAGCGTTTTCAAAAAATGGGGTTTATTGTCGGTACACACGATGGATGGTATTGCCATCGTGATATTAGTGAAACGTTAATGCGAATTGCGATAACCAAACCGTGGTTTATGAAATTAGCGCAACAACTTATCATGGAAAAAGACGGTTTTTCGTATTCACCGGCAAAGTTTATGGTGTTGCATCAAATGAAGAAACTACGTTTGTTTCTTTATCAGCACAACGAAACAGGTTTTGCGGCGAATATCGCATTGTTGTATCAAGATTTTCCTGAGCATTTTTCAGAACTCATTCATCAACTCTTTTTTGAACATTTTAATCGGGAATGGTTTACGGAATTGCCCACCAAAATACGTTTTTTAGTGTTGCACTATAGCTTAATTGACAGTTTTGTCGCCTTCGATGTCAAAAAAAATAGTCTTTATAATTTGCTGGAACAATCATTTGGTCAAAGTAAACCGGATGATTTAGAGGTAATTCACACAATTCTTGAACAGCGGTTGTTTCGTGGCAATGAAAAAGGGGCGGTTGAATGGTTGCAAGATGATAATTCGGCAGATGGTATAAAACTTCGCGCCATGTTAGCGATTTTGCACAATCGTTATGATGACGCGCTCGAATTTTTTAATATCGCTTTGAAGCTGGTTAGAAAAGGTAATAAACGTCATGCAACATTGGGTGGTTTGTACGATTTTTTCTATGGATTGATGTTATTTCGTAGTCGCACGCTAACAAATTTACAGCAATTACGTCAGCATTTAGCCATTTTCTACAATAAAAATCGCACTATTTCACCGTTAAATCGAATGTTATTGAATGCGCTAGATATTTATCAGGACAACGAACCCATTGAAAGTTCAACGTTGTTAACTAAACAGCATTCCGCTTATGAAAATTTAGCACAAATTTTATTACTCCATTGGTTAGATGAAACGGCTCGAATCAGTGGCGCGGCACAACAAGTTATTTTTCTCGCACCATTAGCCAATTATTGCCAAGCAGCACAAGAAGCAAATCATGTTTGGTATGCTGCAATGAGTTCTGCTTTATTACAACGCTTCGGTTATCCACATAAAACGTGTGACAAAATCGCTAAATATTACAACACCGTTCCATTTCTACAATTGATTGATGCGTTTCCCCGTACTTCCGCGTGGGAACGGGCATTAGATGCTTTGAGCCAAGTGAATACGTTGCCTACAACGGTAGCCGCCTCGGTAGCTCCGTCAGAATTACGTATGATTTGGACATTGAGATTAGATAATGGCGGAATTGCACTTGAACCTAAAGAACAGCGGATGAGTAAAAATGGCAGTTGGTCGAAAGGACGTGCTGTTGCTTTAAAACGTTTGCATAGCGAATTGAACAGTTTTGATTATTTAACCGAACAAGACCAGCGAATATGCAAAAAAATTCGGCTAAGTAAAAATGATGACTACTACAATTACTATAATAATGAAACGTATGTGATGCCTGAGAGTGCGTTATTTGAGGCGGTTGGGCATCCGAATGTTTATTGGGCTTCGCAAGTGCAATATAACACACCAATTGATATTGGAACCGCCGCCCCGCAGCTTTTGGTTCAGGAACAAGATGATAAATTGCATTTGTCATTGATTCCACAAATTAGCCGTGATGCTCAAATGGTAATACAAAAAACCGCCACGGGTATTTTGCTGTATGACATTAACGAACAGCATCGTCAAGTCGCGGCAATTTTAGGTGAAAACGGGTTGACCATTCCCGCTAGCGCACGACAACGTGTGATGGATTCAATTTCTGCCGTCGCATCCATGTTAACGGTACAATCGAACATGGTTGGTATGGCGACACAAGCCGAATATGTTGACGTGGACAGTCGTTTGCATTTGCATTTGCAACCCATTGGACAAGGCATTCAAATGGAAGTGTTTGTGCAACCATTTTTCGATGGTGGTCCACTGTATAAACCGGCAACAGGCGGAACGACGGTGTTAGCAGATATTGACGGCAAACAGTTACAAACTACTCGTGATTTTGAAATCGAAAAGCAACATATTGTTGAATTGCTCGATGGCTGCCCCGATTTACCTCCCGAAAATTCGTTGAAATGGTCGCTCGAAGACCCCGACATTGCGTTAGAAACGTTGTTGAATTTACAAAATTTAGGGGAATTCGCGGTGTTGGAATGGCCCAAAGGTAAAAAAATAAAACTCAGTCGTGAAATGGGACTTTCACAAGCGCGTTTTTCAGTGCGTCACGAACAAAATTGGTTCAGCGTCGAAGGCGATATTCAAGTTGATGACGGGCAAGTGTTAGATATGCAACGTTTGATGCAGTTATTGGCAAATTCATCAGGGCGTTTTTTGCAATTAGAAGATGGGCAAATCATCGCGTTGACCAAAGAATTACGTCATCGACTCGATGAGTTGGCGGGTTTAGGCGAAGTGAAAAATGACAAAATTCAATTTCACGCCCTTGCCGCGCAAGCCTTAGAAGAAATCACAGAAGGAATGACGATTACCGCCAGCAAACCGTGGAAAGATCAGCTCAAGCGACTGGACGCATTGGACGATTTGAGTCCGAAAGTGCCGACTACGTTGCAAGGTGAATTACGTGATTATCAGTTGGAGGGTTTTCAATGGATGAGTCGATTGGCACATTGGGGCGCGGGGGCGTGTTTAGCCGATGATATGGGATTAGGTAAAACAGTGCAGTCGTTGGCGTTAATTTTATCGCGTGCGCCACAAGGTCCGACGTTAATTCTTGCGCCGACTTCGGTATGTATCAATTGGTTAGAAGAATGTGCGCGATTTGCACCGACATTGAACGCGCAACAATTTGGCACTGGCGATAGACAAACCATGCTCGATAATTTGGGCGCGTTTGATTTAGTGGTGTGTAGTTATGGATTATTGCAAAACGAAGGCGAACGTTTGCAACAAGTGCAATGGCACACATTGATTGCTGACGAGGCGCAAGCCATTAAAAATAATCTCACTAAACGTTCAAAAGCCGCTATGGCATTACAAGCAGATTTCAAAATGGTCACGACGGGTACACCGATTGAAAACCATTTGGGTGAATTGTGGAATTTGTTTAATTTTATCAATCCAGGTTTGCTCGGTTCGTTGGCAAAATTTAATGAACGTTACGCCAGTGCTATCGAGAATAATCACGACCACAATGCCCAACATCGACTAAAAAAATTGTTACGTCCGTTTATTTTACGTCGTTTGAAAAATGACGTATTAACCGAGTTGCCAGCCCGTACGGAAGTTACGTTACACATTGAATTAAGTGCCGATGAACGCGCTATGTATGAAGCGTTACGTCGTAGTGCGATGCAAGTAATGGAAAAAGCGACCGCGCAATCGGGGCAACAATTGCAAGTGTTGGCGGAAATTATGAAATTACGCCGCGCGTGTTGTCATCCGCGTTTGGTGATGGATGAAAGTACGATTAGCAGTTCAAAATTACAAGCTTTTGAAGAGTTGGTTGATGAATTACTTGATAATCGTCACAAAGCTCTCGTGTTTAGTCAATTCGTTGGGCATTTGAAATTGATTCGAGAATTGCTCGATAGCAAAGGCATTACTTATCACTATTTGGATGGTTCAACGCCAGTCGCTCAACGAAAAAGAGCAATGAATGCGTTTCAAGCAGGTGACGGTGATTTGTTTCTAATTAGTTTAAAAGCAGGTGGAACAGGTTTGAATTTAACAGCAGCGGATTATGTGATTCACATGGATCCATGGTGGAATCCAGCCGTGGAAGATCAGGCTTCGGATCGAGCGCATCGGATGGGACAAAAACGACCCGTCACCATTTATCGTTTGGTCGCAAAGGATACTATTGAAGACAAAATTGTCGCGCTGCATCATCAAAAACGAGATTTAGCGAACAGTTTGCTGGAAGGAGGCGAATTGAGTGGCAAAATGTCGGTGGATGCAATGTTAGAGTTGTTACGTGATGTTGATTTGTAACAGCATCCCTTTTTGAAAGGGCGGGTCTAAAACCCACCTTTTGCGATTGATTTTTATGGCAAGTTTTCAAAATTACAAATCGAAATACTTCACCGTATTTGCCAAACTTCGCGCTTGATCTTCTAACGTTTCGGCGGCGGCGGCAGCTTCTTCAACTAATGCCGCGTTTTGTTGCGTTACGTCATCCATTTGCCCAATCGCTTGATTGACTTGCTCAATTCCCATTGTTTGTTCATTTGAGGCTGAGCTGATTTCAGACATAATTTTTGTCACACCGCAAATTGCATTCACAATTTCTTCCATTGTTCGCCCTGCATTCGCCACTAGTCGAGTACCATCCTCGACTTTTTCAACTGAATCACCAATCAGATTTTTAATTTCACCTGCCGCCGCCGCTGCCCGTTGCGCTAAACTACGAACTTCGGTGGCAACCACTGCAAAACCACGTCCTTGATCACCTGCACGAGCCGCTTCCACCGCTGCATTTAGTGCCAAAATGTTGGTTTGGAATGCAATGCCATCAATCACTGAAATAATGTCGACGATTTTACGTGATGACTCGTTAATCGCTTCCATCGTACTCACGACTTGACTCACCACGGCAACACCTTTGCTTGCAATGTCTGATGCGCCTACTGCCAATTCGTTGGCGTGTTGGGCGTTCTCACTGTTATGTTTCACTGTCGAGGTTAATTCCTGCATACTTGCCGCTGTTTCTTCTAAACTTGCCGCTTGTTGTTCGGTGCGATTCGACAAATCATTATTACCCGATGCAATTTCTTTCGCGCTGGTGTTAATCGTATTCGTCGCATCTTGAATCTGATAAATTACGTCACGCAATTTATCAACGGTTGAATTTGCATCATCTTTTAACTGTCCAAACATTCCAGAGTAATCATTTGTAATTGTTTTAGTTAAATCACCATGTGATAGCGCATCTAAAATTCGTCCAATTTCATTTAAACCAATAGAGCTGGTTTCTAATAATTTATTGATGTTACGAACTAATTCTAGAATGAAACCACTGTGATCTAGTTCACGAATACGTCGTTCAAAATCGCCTTCTGCTGCGGCTTGAACGATATTTGAAATTTCTTGAGTCGCCTTGAGTTCGGCAGTGTTATCAACCCACTCTGCAACAAAACCAATAC
Organism: Methylococcales bacterium; assembly: GCA_028713055.1. Classification (GTDB taxonomy): domain Bacteria; phylum Pseudomonadota; class Gammaproteobacteria; order Methylococcales; family Methylomonadaceae; genus UBA10906. The sequence continues at coordinate 46,258 of JAQTOX010000002.1, forward strand.
GATCCCCATTTTTATCAATGACGGGATTTGCAACGATATTGATGAAATGTCCCCCAATTTCCATATCTGCTGAGCAAAAAGTCGTTAAATTTTTCAATAAGTCACGTGTGTTTTTAGGATTTGTATGGAATATGTCCATATTAGCCCCTAAAATTTTATCTGCATTAAAACCAGGGAATCGGGTTCTGACTGCGGGTTCAATTTCTTTGAATAACATTTTTGCGCTGGAATTGAGATAAATAATGTCAAAATTATTATCAGCAACCATCACTGATGAATGAACATTATCTAATGCGCTGTTAATACGTAGTGCTTCTTCGTTGATACGTTTTCCGTTAGCAATATCTAAACTTAAACTTACGTCCATCGAAAATAAGCCGCGATAAAAATCGCCAACAACACCACTTTTTTTCAAATCAAAGTTATTTCCAAAACCTTTTGCAGCAAGTCGATAGAAAATACCAACACTTTTGTCGAGCGTACTGTTTAATTCCCGAACAACACCAATGTTGATAGCAGTTCCAATCGCTACCGCCGATGCTACACCGGCCAATTCAAAATAATTTTGAGCTAAAAATGAATTATAACCCACCATTGCTGTTGGAATTGAAAATAGCATCAATGAGAAAATCGTTTTTTTCCAAAGTGAAATGTCCTTAACACTGTTAATGAAGGCTTTTACACCGGTAGGATTTATCGTTGCTGTTTTATTTTTTATTCCTGCGTATAAGGCTTTAGCTTCTTCTAGTTCTGCTTTTTTTGGCGCGTAACGTACAGACAAATAACCAACGAGTTTTCCTTTTTCAAATTCTGGAATCATATTGGCGTGAACCCAATAAAAATCACCACTTTTGGCTCTATTTTTAACGCATCCCGCCCAAGGTCGCATTGCTTTAATTGTCGCCCATAAATCCGCGAATGCTTCGGCTGGCATATCGGGATGGCGAATTATATTGTGATTTTGCCCAATCATTTCATCGCGGCTATAACCACTTATTTTTAAAAAATCATCATTGGCAAAAATAATTTTTCCTTCTAAATCAGTACGACTGACTAGAATACTGCCCTTCGTCATGACGATTTCGTTATTGGTCACTGGTGTATTGAGTTTCATAAAGTTCCACTAAGCGTGTGCGTTAAAGCTAAAGGGTTAAAATTTACGATTTTTTGTTATAAATTATGTTATCGAAATTGACAGCAAATATCGCGCCGTAACTTATATAACACCAGAAATATCGGCACACGCTCTTATGGCTTAATGTTAATCAGTCACAATTTTGCATTTCAATAATGAAGTTAGCGGAGTTAGATTTAGTTTGTGCGCCATCATTTCTTAATGCTGAGATTCGTTCCAAATACGCATCATCGACATCGCCCGTAATATATTCGTGGCTGAAACATGACGTATCAAAATGCAAAATTTCAGGATTTCCTTTTTGTACCGCTGCGATTAAATCGTCTAAATTCTGATAAATCAATTTATCCGCGCCAATTTCATCGCGTATTTCGTCTTCCGAACGATCATGAGCAATCAATTCATGAGCCGCAGGCATATCAATTCCATAAACGTTTGGATACCGAACCGGTGGTGCAGCAGAAGCAAAATAAACTTTTTTGGCACCGGCATCACGTGCCATTTGAATAATTTGAGCAGAAGTTGTGCCACGTACAATCGAATCATCGACAAGTAAAACGTTTTTACCATTGAATTCTAAATCGATGGCGTTAAGTTTTTGACGCACGGATTTTTCGCGCATTTTTTGTCCAGGCATAATAAACGTACGTCCGATGTAACGATTTTTAATAAAGCCTTCACTGAACTTTACGCCTAATTTATTCGCCATTTGTAACGCTGCCGTCCGGCTAGTGTCAGGAATTGGGATAACGACATCGATGTCGTGGTCAGCCCATTCGCGTTGTACTTTTGCCGCCAATTTTTCGCCCATTCGTAAACGTGCCTTATAAACCGAAATATTGTCAATAATTGAATCGGGGCGCGCGAAATAAACGTATTCAAAAATACACGGACAATGATCCACTTTTTCCGCACATTGATGCGTGTGCAACTTGCCCGATTGTTCAATGAAAATTGCTTCACCTGCTTCAATGTCACGGATAATTTCAAATCCCAAAACATCTAACGCGACACTTTCTGACGCAATCATGAATTCGCTGCCTTCTTCGGTTCGACGTTCACCAAAAATAGCAGGACGAATTCCGTTCGGGTCGCGAAAACCCAAAATACCTACGCCAGCAATCATAATCACAACGGCGTACGCACCACGACAACGACGATGGGTACCTTTTACAGCTTCAAAAATATCTGCAACTGTTAAGTCGGATTTGTGTAGTGTTTGTAATTCATGCGCGAAAACATTTAGCAAAACTTCAGAATCTGAATCGGTATTGATGTGACGTTGATCTTCATCAAATAAAGCTTTTTTAAGTTCTTCGGTATTGGTCAAATTACCGTTGTGTGCCAGAGTTAAACCGAAGGGCGAATTAACATAAAATGGCTGCGCTTCAGCAGAACTTGTGCAACCTGCGGTTGGATAACGAACGTGCGCGATGCCCATATTTCCACGCAAACGTAACATTTGATCGTTAGTAAAAACATCTCGCGCCAAGCCATTATCTTTGCGTAAATGCAAACGTCCATTTTCACATGTCACAATTCCCGCCGCGTCTTGTCCACGATGTTGAAGCACCGTGAGTGCGTCATATAAATCTTGATTTACGGCTTGATGAGAGACGATAGCAACAATACCACACATTATTTTTTCACCTGATTTTGAAAGAAAATTAACGATAAGTTAAAGCGTGTGCCATTTGCGTGGCGACGTGGTCGCGTAACCAAATGGCAAGGATTTGAAAAGAGGGTAATAAACTGGATTCGTGCCACCATAATCTGTTTGGCACAGATGTTAATCCAGCAAGAAAAACGACGATAGCTGTCACAAGTACGCCTTGTACGATGCCGCAGATTAAACCGCCTAAGCGTTCCATGAAGGCAGTGTGATTGTAAGTCTGCTTAAAACGGGTTGTGAGCCAATGTTCTAGCAAACTTCCCGCTAAAATTGTTGTCACCAATAAACTAATAAATGTAATTGCGAGACGTTCATTTGGTGATGAAATAAGGTTTTGTAACGCTGACGAAATTGACGTTGAAAAGTGCAAGCTCGTCCAAAAACCAACAACCCAACACAATAATGAAACTACTTCCCGACTAAAACCGCGCATTGTACCGATGCTTGACGTTACGCCAATGAGCGCAACAATGCTGTAATCAATCCAAATAAACGGTTTTAGTACGGCGGGAAACACAGTGTTATTCAGAAACTAAAATTGAGTTAATGTGTTGTTCATCCATTTTTCGTTTCATCGCCGCAGCGCGTTTGCCATCCAATTCTGGACCAACACGCAAACGATAACTTGTCCCTTTTTCGGTTTGTACGGGTTCTAATAATGCTGGTAAGCCTTGTGATTTTAAGCCTTCGAGCAAGCCATCTGCTTTTGCTTTATTGGTAAAGCTACCCACTTGAATGAACCAGCGAGAGGCTTTCTTAGTTTCTGGGGCGATAATTTTTTTAACCTCGGCAACACTTGTATCTACCGGTGCGATGGTTTTAACTGGTGCATCGTCTAGCAATTTCGCTGCCCGCATTTGTTTTAAAAGTTCTTCTTCGGGTTTACCACTTACTTTTTTGGCTTCTTCTTTAGACTGTAATTTTGGTTTCATGGGTGGTTCATCGTCCACTTCGTCAGCATTTACACCATAATTTGTAGTCTCAGAATAAGTAGGCTTCTCAACGTGCGATTTTGCAACCGGCGATTTTACAACGGGTTTGGGTTGTAATTTCGGTACAGGTGATTCGTCCATTTCGTCAGGACGTAGCGTATTTTGTGTTGCACCTGCTGTTGATGGCGCAAGAGCCGCTACTTCAATTTGTGGCTGTTGTGGAATCGCTAGAACCTGCTCAGAACTCGCCGGAGCTTTTATAGTCGGTTCTTCAACAAACTGATTTTCTGACGGCAACGCCAACGTCGTTGTCGCTTGCCCCTCTTCTTGAATAGGGTCATCAAACAACATCGGAATGAAAATCGCCGACAATATCGTGACCACTAATGCGCCAATCAAACGTTGTTTTAATTCATGATCCATTTTTAATTTCACCTATTTTTAAATTTACACAGCAATCCGACACTAAAAAAAATGACCCAAACACTAAAATTAAATCGCCGACTTGCGTATGATTTTTCGCGGCGGCAAAGGCATGGGCAAAACCTGAAAATCCTAAATGTACTGCTGAAATTTGGCACAGTTCAAACATTTCCCGTATTGCCGGTTCTGTTACAGCACGCAAATTTTGCGGTAGCGGTGCAAAAAACCAATCTGAAACTACGGGTTTCATTAAGGTCAAAACGCTGACAATGTCCTTGTCTTTCATCATTGAAAAAATGGCGTGAATGCGACGGTCAGGAAAGTTCTCGTGTAAATAATCAACCAACGTTTGCACCGCCTGCGGATTGTGTCCAACATCCAAAAGTACGGGATTTTTACCCTCAATCAGTTGAAAACGTCCCGCTAATTTCACATTTTTCAAGCCCATTTTTAACGATGTTTCGCTAACGGGTAAACGATTTGCCAAACATTGAGTCGCCAAAATTGCCGCCGACGCATTGCGGTATTGATGATTTCCCTTTAACGCAGGTGGCGGTAAATCTGAAATCGTTTGCGCCAACCCTTGCCAACTCCACGTTTTGTCATGTTTTGTATAAAAAAAAGTCTCACCCAAACGAAGTAAAAGCGTGTTCTGTTCAATTGCATGTTTTAGCAATGATGCGGGCGGTTTTAAATCACCGATAATTGCAGGTGTATTTGGACGAAAAATTCCTGCTTTTTCCAATCCAATCTCTTCGCGGGTTTGCCCTAGAAATTCAACGTGATCAATCGCAATACTCGTAACGATTGCCATATCTGTATCGACGATATTTACTGCGTCTAAACGTCCGCCTAAACCCACTTCTAAAATTTGAACTGCTACATTTGCTTGCAAAAAAATGAGTAAAGCGGCAAGTGTGCTAAATTCAAAATAACTTAACGATGTGTCACCGCGTGCTAAATCAATTTGTTCAAATGCAGCGCAAATTGTCTCGTCTGAAACGGGTTTACCATTGATTTTGATGCGTTCGTTGTAACGCAAAATATGCGGCGAGGTATACGCGCCAACTTTGTGACCAGAGGCAAAATAAAATTGCTCCAAATAAGCCACGGTTGAACCTTTACCATTTGTACCCGCTACGGTAATCGTCGGCGGTTTCTGCTTTTCATACGATGGGAATAACGTCTCAAAAACGCGCTTCACCCGTTCCAAACCCAAATCAATCGGTAACGGATGCAAACTTTCTTGCCACGTCAGCCACTCGGTTAAGGAATTAAAACGGTTCATTTTGTGTTTTTAACCTGCGTCTTGAATGTCGTCGTCAATCAACAAATCATCAATAATAACAGGCATCGAAACACCACGATTTGCGGTCAACATTTCTAAAATACTGGCGATTTTTGTACGAATATCGCGGCGGTGAATAATCATATCGATTGCGCCATGTTCTTGTAAAAATTCGCTACGTTGGAAACCTTCGGGCAATTTTTCGCGCACCGTTTGTTCAATTACGCGCGGCCCTGCAAAACCAATTAACGCATTCGGTTCAGCAACGTTAATATCACCAAGCATTGCTAAACTCGCCGACACACCGCCCATAGTCGGGTCAGTCATGAATGAAATGTACGGAATGCCGCGTTCTGATAGTTTGGTCAACGCTGCGCTGGTTTTCGCCATTTGGAACAACGAAAACAACGATTCTTGCATTCTCGCACCACCACTTGCGGTGAAAACGATAAATGGCACACCAAGTTCCAAACTTTTGTTCACGCCGCGCACGAATTTCTCACCCACAACCGACCCCATCGAGCCACCCATGAAATTAAAATCGAATGCCGCCGCAACAATTGCTTGCCCTTGTAATTCGCCTTTCATTACGATTAAGGCATCATTTTCTTTGGTTTGTTTTTGTGCTTGTGTGACACGGTCTTTGTATTTTTTACTGTCTTTGAATTTCAACGGATCGACAGGTTTAACGTTTTTGCCAATTTCTTCGCGTCCATTTTCATCTAAAAATAAATTCAGGCGTGCACGCGCCGAAATCCGCATGTGATGGTCGCATTTTGGACAAACACTGCCGTTCTTTTCCAATTCACTGTTGTACAAAATCGCATTACAACTTGGACATTTCGCCCAAAGTCCTTCAGGAACAGTCGTTTTTTTGCCGGACGATTCAGTTCTGATAATCGACGGACGTAATTTTTCAAACCAACTCATGATTAGTTATCCATTGCCTGCCGCATGGCGGTTAATAATTCAATAATTGCTTGTTTTGCTTGCGCGGGACTGTGCAGATTTGCTTCGATTTGGCTAATTAACGCACTGCCAACGACCACACCATCACCTAAATTTGCGATTGTTTTTGCAGTTTCAGCGTCTTTAACACCAAAACCAATGGCAACGGGTAATTTGGTATTCGCACGAATTTCGGCTAATTTTGCTTCCACGTCAGCAACATCTAAATGCCCTGCGCCAGTCACGCCTTTGAGCGAAACGTAATACAAATAGCCGCTACCGATGGCATCCATTTTTTGTACACGTTCAGCCGAACTGTTTGGCGCAAGCAAGAAAATCGGATCAACGCCGCGAGCTTTCAATAGCGCGGTGCATTCTTCAGCTTCTTCAGGCGGTAAATCAACGGTTAAAACACCATCCACGCCTGCCGCTTGTACCGCATCAGCGAATTTTTCATAACCCATGATTTCAACGGGATTTAAATAACCCATGATAACAATTGGCGTGTGACCGTTGGTTTTGCGGAATTCTGTCGCAATTGCTAGCGTTGTTCGCAAACTTTGATGATGTGCTAACGCGCGTTCACTGGCGCGTTGAATTACTGGCCCATCCGCCATCGGGTCTGAAAATGGCACGCCCAACTCAATAATATCTGCACCTGCATCAACCATGGCGTGCATGAGCGGCACAGTAAAATCTGGATTCGGATCGCCAGCCGTTACAAACGGAATTAACGCTTTACGATTTTTTTGTGCCAATTCGGCAAATAATCCTGCTAATTGGCTCATAGTTCAATTCCTTCTCTTCTTGCCATCGTTTGCATATCTTTGTCGCCACGACCCGATAAATTTACGATTAAAATTTCATCTTGTTTCATAGTCGGCGCGAGTTTTAAGGTGTATGCCATCGCGTGACTCGATTCTAACGCAGGAATAATGCCTTCCATTCTAGTCAATGCGTAGAAACCTTCGAGTGCTTCATTGTCGGTGATATTGACGTATTGCGCTCTGCCCGAATCTTTAAGCCATGCGTGTTCAGGCCCTACACCTGGATAATCTAAACCTGCTGAAATCGAATGCGTTTCAATAATTTCGCCATCATCATCAGACATTAAATAAGTACGATTTCCATGCAACACACCAGGACGACCTGCACAAAGTGGCGCAGAATGACGACCTGTTTCAACGCCATCACCAGCGGCTTCAACGCCAATCAATTTTACGTCAGCGTCGTCAATGAATGGATAGAAAAGTCCCATCGCATTTGAACCGCCGCCCACACACGCTACTAACGCATTCGGCAATTTTCCTGCTTGCACCAAACATTGTTGTTTGGCTTCGCGTCCCAAAATTGCTTGGAAATCACGCACCATAGCAGGATAAGGATGAGGTCCTGCAACCGTTCCAATAATGTAAAACGTGTTATCAATGTTTGTAACCCAATCGCGCAACGCTTCATTCAATGCGTCTTTCAAGGTTTTAGAACCAGATTCGACTGCAACAACGGTTGCACCGAGTAATTTCATGCGATAAACGTTGAGCGATTGACGCGCAACATCGACTGCGCCCATGTAAATCACGCATTCTAGCCCTAAACGTGCCGCCACTGTTGCCGTTGCAACACCGTGTTGCCCCGCGCCTGTTTCAGCAATAATACGGGTTTTACCCATACGTTTAGCGAGCAAGGCTTGTCCGACGGTATTGTTAATTTTGTGCGAACCCGTGTGATTTAAATCTTCACGTTTCAAATAAATTTGTGCGCCACCAAGTTCTTTACTCCACCGTTCTGCGTGATAAAGCGGCGACGGACGACCGACGTAATGTTGCATATCCTTATCTAATTCTGCGACAAAATCCGCATCGTGCATGTAATACTGATAAGCCGCGTTTAATTCCTGAATCGCAGGCATTAAGGTTTCAGCGACAAAAATGCCGCCGTATGCGCCAAAATGTCCCCGTGCGTCGGGCATATTATATTTTTCGGTCATAGTGTTTCTCGATCACCTTCTTGAACTTGTTGTGTAAATGCAGTCATTTTAACGATGTCTTTTTTGCCTTTTTCTAATTCTACTCCGCTACTGACATCGACCGCGTAGGGATGGGCGATTTGAATCGCTCTTTTTATGTTTTGGACAGTCAAACCGCCTGCCAAAATAATTGGGATTGGACGTTTTGCAGGAATTAACGCCCAATCAAATTGCGTTCCTGTACCACCTTTTGCGTCTGGATGATACGCATCTAAAAGTAAACCTTTTGCGTCGTGATATTCCGCGTTAAGTTTTTCAAAATCCAGCCCTTTTTTCATGCTCACCGCTCTGATATAACGCTTACCGTAAATGCGACATTCGGCAGCAGATTCATCACCGTGAAATTGCAAATAATCCAGTGGCACTTGCTCAATCACATTACGAATTTCATTTTCGGGCGCATTCACAAATAAACCGACAACGCTTGTAAAAGGTGGCAAGGCTTTTGTGATTTCAATGGCTTTTTCAATCGTGACATGGCGCGGACTTTTAGCATAAAAAACTAAACCAATCGCATCAACGCCTAAATGCGCGGCATAAACGGCAGAATCCACATCGGTAAAACCGCAAATTTTAAGGCGTGTTCTCATTAAATTTTGTAGTTAGAAAAAAAAATCATGCTGTGTAGCATAACATAAAAATCAAACGATGCTTTTCTGTCACGGCTCGACAGTTGGTGCAGCAATGACTGTTTTAGTTGGTTCGACACTAACTTTGTTCAACATGGGTGAAAGAGTTGGTTCTAAGAATTTCAAAATATGCACAGGTAACGAACTGGTGAAGTGATAACTTCCCGCATTTTCGCCAGCAACGTAAGCTGTAATCACACCAAAAAATTTCTCACCCAAAAAGAATGTAAACGTCGCGGCACGACTGATAAATTTCGATTCAAGCAATTGTCCATTTGCACCATGTCGCTCTTTGCGATGATCGCCTGTTCCCGTTTTACCCCCAACGGCTAACGGTTTGCCATTTGCATCTTTATAAACGCCATTCAAACTTCCCGCTGTACCGTTTGTGACTACGCCAATCAATGCGCTCCGTGCGGCGTGTGCAACTTCGGGCAATAAAACTTGTTGTCCACTTTCGAGTGTTTTATCTAAAACAGTTTCATAAGGTGTAGCTTGCGCGTAATGTAAATTTGAAAAACGCACCGCTGGCAATTTCACACCGTTGTTGCTAATAATGCCAATCAAATCAGCCAATGCGGCGGGTCTGTCACCCGATGCGCCAATCGACGTAGCATAAGAAGGAGTCAATGATGCAAATGGATACCCCACTCGTTCCCATGCTGCATGAATTTGTTTAAACGCATCGTCTTCAAGCAAGGTCAAAATGCGACGTTGTTGTGCGAAATGATGGGTATTTTTGAACAACCAACGATAAACATCCTGACGTTGTTCCGCACTCGCGGTAATGACTTCGTCACGTGTTGCTGTTGGGTGATCCGATAAATAACGTACCATCCACAATTCCAAAGGATGTACTTTCGTAATATAACCCTGATCTTGAAGATCAAAATTATCAGGGGTGTATTTGTAAAACAAATTATCAATGTTTTCGTTTGCCAATACTTGCGCGGGAACATGCTCTTTTAAATAATCTTCCAACGCGGCTCTATCACGTTCTGGATAAATTGATTCGTACAACATCGTTAAACGTGATGGCTTGGGATACACTTTTTGTGTAAGAGTATCCAAATTATCGTCAGTGCTTTTGCCTTTATAGCGCGCGTAAAAACGCCGTAAATATACCAAACCTTCTTTATCCGCAAAACGTGCGAGATATTCTTGGCGTTTGTCATCTTCTGGGTTTTCCAACCATCGCGCAATACCTTCGGGTTTGTACAAATGGTGATAGGTCAAGTCACGCATCATGCGAATAAACACCAAATTCACCGAATTTCGTAACGCATCACGCACCGATAAGATTCGATGATCATCGCTGTCACTAAAATTATTGAAATGATGCACACCACCGCCTGTATAAAAATACTCACCTGGATTAGCTGAATACTTGCGTTCTAAGGCTTGATTTAAAATTTCTTCGAGCGTCATTTTAGGTTTAGCTTTAAGCTGATCAACCACCCATATCGATAAAAAATCACGTGGATGTAATTGGACTTTTGCTAAAACCTGTGGGGGTTGTTCTTGATAGGTTTGATAAATTTCGGCAATCAGTTCGAGGTAATGTACTAATGTTCGCAACTTTGCGGTCGAACCTAAATCTAAACGAATGCCTTCGTTAATATCAAGCGGTTGATCATAATTATCCGTTTGAACACGCAGCAAGTTCCCTTTATCGCTACGTTCAAACAATACCAAACTGTAGATGATTGAACTAAGTTGAGTGTTTGAATTCAACATTCGTTCACCAAATAACCCCGCTGCGCGTGCATTTACAGGCTCACTTAATTTTTTCAATGCAGCAGTAACTTGTTGCTGCATCTCAAAATCAATGGTGCTTGTGACGGTTAAATCAAGGCGATCTAAATCATAGTTAGTCTTAATACCTAACATTTTTGCCAATCGAGCGCGAAGAACGTTTTGAGTTTTTTGTTCGGTAACAAATAAATAATGTGTACTAGATTTTGGGACAAGTTCAATTTTTACGGCTAACGCGGCATCACGTAAGGCAGGTGAAATCACGCCTTGTGTGGCAAGTAAACGTAAATAACTGTCAGTTAAATTTTGTAGTGCGTCAAACCCTGAGCCGAGTAAATACGTTGGACGACGTTGCGATAATAAAACGCTTAAAACTTGGCGATAAGCAGTTGCTTGTTCAACACTGGGCGTGAGCGTTTGCAATGCCTCGGAGGATAGAAGTTTGTTAATTTCTTTAAAGTCAGCACCAAACCATGAAACTAAGCCATCACCTAAACCATGAACTTCACCCGATTTTTCTGATGCAGCAAGTGGCATCGTGTTCAAATAAGCCAGTGCGATTTGGCGACGCATTTCACGTGTATCGATACCTAACAAATAAGCGCGGATTGACGCACTTGCCATTTGACGGACTTTTTCAACAATGGATTCAGTATAGCCGTTGGGCGAATGCCGATATTTTTCTAATTGTGTGGCCAACGTGCTGCCACCGGGTACATTTACATCTGCGCCTAATTTTTTCGCCATCATTTGCAACACGGCAAAACCTAGTCGTTCCCACTCGACCGCAGGATTGACATTTTTACGGTTTTCGTCGAGTAATTCGCGGTTTTCGATATATAACAGTGTGTGCAAAATCGTAGGTGGAATGGCATCGAAATTTGGATAACCATAAGTCGGATAAGCAGCGGCAAATAAAGGTTTATCCGCGTTATCAACTAAACGTAAACCGGCTTGATTTTTCTCGTGGTACAGCGGAAATAAACCGTATTCATCCATCAATTGCGTCATCATTGGCGACGCTGTGGCTTGAGCCGTGATAGCAAATCCCGCTTTTTGTAAACGCTCAATTTGGTCTGAAAGTAGCGTATAACCTAAACGCTGATCGTACGGACCGTGACTAGGATAACGAATAGAATTACTGGCTTTGCTTTCAAGTTTGAAGCTGAGTTGCTGACTAATTTCTGACAAATAACGTGCTTGATAACGTGATGACTGCACTTCGTCTTTGACTAATTTGAAAACGACACCTGCTACTGCAATTGAACCAATAACGGTATAAGCAAGTAAAAGGCGGGAAACGACACGCGATCTTTTCTTCATGCGTTAGGGGAAAATAAAAGTGCGGGTGAAAAATATGTCATCGAGATAGAAGATTAGGGCGAAGTTTAATGTTGATAATTATAACCATTGAATGCTGATAATGGTAATGCAATACAAAGGTGAAGCGTAATTCTAAAATAAAAATCCGCTATAATTGAACAGAATGAAACAATTTGGAGAAACAAAAAATGGACAAATTAACAAGCATGAAAGTATTTGAGCGCGTCGCGAAAGCCGGTAGTTTCGTTGGAGGCTCACGCGAATTGAATATTTCACGTGCAATGGCGACTAAACACATTATGTTTCTTGAAGGTGAATTACGAACCCGTTTGTTTAATCGTACTACGCGCAGTTTAAGTTTAACTGACATGGGGGCATCGTATTTAGAACGTTGTTCGCAGGTTCTGCTTGACATTGAAGACATGGAATCGGCGATTACGCATTTGCAAACTGAACCACGTGGGACATTAAAAATTAGTGCGCCTCCTGTCATTGGCGCGACACATATCACCCGCGCTCTTGCGGAGTTTTTGAAAATTTACCCTGATTTAAATGTTGAAATGATTTTACAAAGTAGTCATGCGGATTTAATCGACGACGGCATCGACATTGCGATTTATTTAGGTGATTTAGACGATACCAGCATGGTGGCGCGAAAATTGGCGAGTTCATCGATGATTGTCTGTGGTTCACCGGATTATTTAGAAAAATATGGTGTACCGCAAACCCCTGAAGATTTGGTACATCACAGCTGTTTAGTTAATTGGGCGAGTGCGCCACAGGACAAATGGAAGTTCAAAACGGATACCGGTTTTACCACGATTAACGTGTCAGGAAGAATGCAAACAAATGTTGCCGAAGCCAATCGCGTTGCAGCTTTAAATGGTTTGGGTTTAGTCGTTTTGGCAACGTATGTTGTGCGTCGTGATATTGAAAAAGGTAAATTAAAAGCCGTATTAGAAAATTACGCGTTGCCGCCACTTGATATTCACGCCGTTTATCCACACCGTAAATATCTTTCAGCGAAAGTGCGATGTTTTTTGGATTTTTTACAGCAATGGCTCGAACCACGTGTGTCGATTTCGTGGACGCGGGAAATTCAAGCGGAATAAGATAATCATTTTTTTACAATAAACTTAACAAATTATTTTTTAGAAAACTTATGCAAGAAATTAACCCTATAAAAAACAAACTCTCTGACTTAAAAAACCGCGTTGATGCGCTACGGGGGTATCTTTGACTTCGAAACGAAAAGCGAGCGTTTAACCGAGGTTTTACGCGAATTGGAAGACCCAAAAATCTGGGAAAAACCACAACAAGCCCAAGATTTAGGTAAAGAACGTGGGCAATTAGAACTCGTGGTGAATGGTTTAATTGAACTCACTCGTGGTTTGGACGACGCAGAAGAATTGCTTGAAATGGCAGTTGAAGAAGGTGATTCAGACACGGTTGATATTGTCGCGAACGATGTAGACGGCTTTGATAAACATGTTGCCGGTTTAGAATTTCGTCGCATGTTTTCTGGAAAAATGGATGCGAATAATGCCTTTTTGGATATTCAATCCGGTTCAGGTGGCACGGAAGCACAAGATTGGGCTTCGATGATTGAACGTATGTTTTTACGTTGGGGTGAACGCAAAGGCTTTAAAACTGAATTGATTGAAGAATCGCAAGGCGATGTAGCAGGCATTAAAAGCGCGACCATTCGTTTTGAAGGTGAATATGCGTTTGGTTGGCTCAGAACTGAAACTGGCGTGCATCGTTTAGTTCGAAAATCGCCGTTTGATTCCGGAAATCGTCGTCATACCTCGTTTGCATCCGTGTTTGTTTCGCCTGAAATTGACGATGACATCGACATCGAAATCAATCCCGCTGATATTCGCACAGACGTTTATCGTGCGAGTGGCGCGGGTGGTCAGCATATCAATAAAACGGAATCAGCCGTGCGCTTAACTCATGCGCCATCTGGGATTGTGGTGCAATGTCAAAGCGACCGTTCACAACATAAAAACCGTGATACCGCGATGAAACAGTTGAAAGCGAAATTGTACGAACTCGAAATGCGAAAACGTAACGAAGGGCAACAACTCATTGAAGATAACAAATCCGATATTGGATGGGGTAGTCAAATTCGCTCGTATGTTTTAGACCAATCGCGGATTAAAGATTTACGAACAGGTGTAGAAGTCGGTAACACGCAAGGCGTTTTGGATGGCGATTTAGATATTTTTATTGAAGCTAGTTTAAAGAGTGGATTGTGATTTCTGAAAATTTAACGCTTCCAATTTGGGCGTATGCTTACGGTTCACCAGCAGGGCAGGGCGTAATTCGTACTTTGCCAGAAGATTTTATTGTCGAAGAAACGCTAGCGTTTGAACCATCGGGTAGTGGCGAACACATTTTTTTGCAAATTCAGAAAACGGGTGAAAATACTGAATACGTGGCGCGACAATTAGCGCGATTTGCCAATGTTCGACAACGTGACATCGGATTTGCCGGAATGAAAGACAGACACGCCATCACCTCACAATGGTTTAGTGTGTGGTTGCCAAAAGGTGACGAACCGATTTGGCAAGATTTTGAGACGGATGGTTTTACGATTCTTTCGGTTACGCGCCACGCTCGAAAATTAAAACGTGGTGCATTAGCAAATAATCGTTTTGAATTAACCATTCGGCAATGGCAAGGCGATAAAGTAAAAACGATTGAACAATTAACTGCGATAAAAAATCATGGCGTGGCAAATTATTACGGTTCGCAACGTTTTGGTCATGGCGGTCAAAATGTAGTGAAAGCATTAGCACTGTTTCAAGGGGCGAAAGTCGGACG